>JBAYVY010000133.1:0-9111 GCA_041674345.1 Phycisphaeraceae bacterium
CACGGGGTCAAAAAGCCTCGATTCTGCTTCAAAAACGGCGGTAAGATGAGCCAATGTTCGACCATTTTTCGACAAACATTCGTTTTTGGCTCAAAAACGGCGATCACCCGTGAACGGTTACGCCAGAAGCAACCGGCCCCCACTCACACACACCATCACGAAACGCCAGCACATAATCCCCCCGGCCTACAACTCGCCGATGCTTCCGACGAACCACACGCCGAGGTTTCTTTGCAACGGCAACACACCTCAACCTCTGCGCCGCTAACGCACTTCCCACCAATGAACCTTGCCGCAATAAAATGCCACGCAACGCCGGAATCGCCTCTTCCCTCAACTGGCGTACACGCTCATGGCTGACACCCATCACAACAGCAGCATCACGCAACGTCATCCCCTGCAACACAAGCAATTCAATGCTTTTCTGATGGAGACCACTCAACTCATCGAAGGCCAAACGCAACCCCTCCGATAACCCCCGCACTCCCGGTTCAACGTCTTCAACCTCACCCCTCACGCACCGCCCGGAAACATACTCATCCGGCGAAAGATCTTCAGGACAGGCCAAATCAGAATAATTCACCGAACGCAAAACTTTACGACTCCGCCGAAGTCTCCGACGATTCCCACGCACCCACTGAACCGAACGCCTAAAACCACTAAACACAAAACACCGTACATGCTGCAAATCATTGAACCACGACCAAGCAACACCCTTCCGCCACATCCACATCAACAAACCGGTCCATGCCTCTCCCACCACAGAATCATCTAAAAACCACCACACCCGATGCCCGTAGCCCAACACGTCCTCACGCAACACCGAATCGGCATAATCAACAACAGACCCAACCGGAGGCGTCCATGAAGAATTCTCACACATGGCACACCCCCTGACGCACCACAGCCAGCACACGACGACGCGCCGCAACCGTCAGTTTTGGCCACGCCTCGACCACTTCCTCAATGTCGTTTTGCACCGCATTTTCAAAAACATGCTGTTTTCCCCGGAAAAACGCAATGTGTTGCCGTCCGCCCCTGACCATTGAACGTGTTTACGCAGCATTCGGCACAGGCAGGCACAGACGTGCTTGCCGTTGTCGTTTCAAAGACTTGCGTTTTTTCGACCGTTTCACCGTGCATCGTTGTGCCCGGCTGTTCACCGTGTGCGCCTCACGCCCGGTGGACAAGACCACGGGACTGCGGTGCGATCAGACGATCACATTGTGCGGCACCCAGTCCGCGAAAAACTATCCCGATCGCCTGCGCCGCATCCGTTACACCGACCCGACGACCGGCAAACGTCTGGTGTTGTTGGCCGCGATGAGCCGATACGAGCCGCCCTTGATGTTAAAGACCGTGACCACGGCTCCGCTGGCCACGTGGACCGCATCGGCATGGGGGTAGGTTTTCTGATTCGATGAGTGAACGCGAGGACGCGGTTCAAATACTCCCAACCCGCTAAACCCCGGAAGCGGGTGGGCCGAGGGGACTCTATAAAAAAGCGAGGCCGTGACGAATGGGAAAGAGGAAGTTATACTAAGGAACTTCGCTGAGTTGGTGGAAGTGACGGGCAGGTAGCTCAGTCGGTAGAGCAACGGCCTTTTAAGCCGTGGGTCGAGGGTTCGAATCCCTCCCTGCCCATTGGATGGGTGCCCCGCCCCCGTTTCTCCTCTGTCGCTTTTTCCCTCTTGAAAGCGTGTGAGAAGCTATTGATCGACCGCCGGTCTTGGGCTTGCGGAAAACGGCGTCTTTCGCAAGCCGCAAGCCGCAAGCCGCAGGACGCCTTCTCACACGCTTTCGGTGACAAGCGATGGCTTGCACACGCGCAGCCAGTCGCAGGTGTTGGCGGCATCCAGCACGGCGGGGGGCAGCCGCGCCTCGTGTGGGGCCACGTCGTCAGATCGGGGGATCGTCGCCAGCACTTTCGTGTGATTCTGTTTCGCCAGCCAGAGCGGATTGTCGGCGTTGGCGGGGGCGGTGTCGTCGGGGTCGTAACCGTTAATGACCAGCCCGGCGAGGCGCAGCCCCCGTTGCGCGATCGCGCCACAGGTCAGCGCGGTGTGATTGAGCGTGCCCAGTCCGGGTCGCGTGACGACGAGCACCGGGTAGCCGATCATCGCGGCCATGTCCAGCACGGTGCGTGGGTCGTCGAGCGGCACCATGATGCCGCCGATGCCTTCGATCAGCAGCACATCATGTTCGCCATCCAGCCGGCGCAGCGAATCGGCGATCGCATCGAAATCGACGGGTTTCTTCGCTTTTTCCGCGGCGACGGCGGGGGCCAGCGGCGGGTGATACCGCACGGGGTTGATGACATCGAGGGGCAGGCGGCAATCGGCGAAATGCGCCAGCGCCTCGGCATCGGCGTTGACCAGGCCTTCGCGTTCGCGGCGGCATCCGGTGGCGATGGGTTTGCACACGCCGACTTTCGCGCCGGTGGATCGCAGCGCCGCGGCGATGGCGCAGGTGACGACTGTTTTGCCCGCGTCGGTGTCGGTGGCGGTGATGAAGAGGCCGGGATGGGTCAGGTGAAGTTGCATGGTTCATTCGTGCTTCGTCATTTTTCGTAACTCGCCATCGCCTTCGGTATCCATTCGATCAGCGTCCGTGCCGTCAGTCCCGCCGGGCCGCATTCGGTCGCCCACAGATCGGCGGCCCGTCCGTGCAGGTGAGCCGCCAGCGTCGCGGCTTCAAAGCGTTTCATGCCCTGCGCGATCAGTCCGGCGATCATGCCGGTCAGCACGTCGCCGGTGCCGGCGGTCGCCAGAGCGGGGTTGCCTGTCTGATTCAGCACGTAATGTTGTTCATCGGCGATCACGGTGCGTTGTCCCTTCAACACGACGACCGCGTTGAAGGCGTGGGCCAGTCGCATCGCGGCGGCGGGGCGTTGGGCGGGGTCGGTTGGGTCGTCGTGAAGGCCGGCCGCATCGCCCAGCCGGCGAAACTCGCCGGGGTGCGGGGTCAACACCAGCGGACAGCGCGGCACCAGCGTCGCGTCGCGCATCGCCGCCAGATTGGTCAAACCGTCGGCGTCGAGCACCACCGTGTGCCCGATGCGAAGCAAGCCCGCGATCAAATCCTGCTGCCGCGCGCCGACGCATAAGCCCGGCCCGACGGCCAGCACATCGCCGTCGGCGAGCCGGCGTTCGATGGTGTTGGTTGCCGCGTCGCGTCCGTCATAGTCGAATGCGATGCCTGTGGCCGACGGCTCGATGGTCAGACAGTGGGGCATGATCGCGCGAAGCGTCGCGATTTTCGCCAAGCCGCAGCCGATGCGCAGCGCCGCGCCGGCGGTCAGCGCCGGCGCGCCGATCATTTCGGGTGATCCGCCGACCACCACCACCGTGCCGAACGTGCCCTTGTGCGCGTCGTCAGGTCGTGCGGGCAGTGCGGGAAGGGCGGAGGTCGCGGGTACTGCGTCGGTCATGGTGTCTCCTTGAAGGGAGTGGCGAGTAGGGAGTGGCGACGAGGCGAACAGGATGGTTCGTCATTCGCGGCGGCGGTCGCATCACGGATCAACCTCCGCTTCGCCTGGTCGCTCATCGCTCATCGCTCATCGCTTGTCGCTTGTCGCTTGTCTCGTCGCTACTCGC
This sequence comes from Phycisphaeraceae bacterium, assembly GCA_041674345.1. Taxonomy (GTDB): domain Bacteria; phylum Planctomycetota; class Phycisphaerae; order Phycisphaerales; family Zrk34; genus JBAYVY01. The sequence goes on from JBAYVY010000133.1 coordinate 3,597, forward strand.
TACTCGCTACTTTTCCCATCCGCCAGTCGTTGAATGAGCGTGGCGGTGTACGCGGCTCCGAAGCCGTTGTCGATGTTGACCACGCTCACTCCGGCGGCACAACTGGTCAACATGCCCAGCAGTGCCGCCACTCCGCCGAATGCCGCACCGTAACCGACACTGGTGGGCACCGCAATCACCGGCACGCGCACCAGCCCGCCGATCACGCTCGGCAACGCGCCTTCCATCCCCGCGATGCAAATGATGCAACCGGCCCCCCGCAACTCCGGCAAACGATCCACCAGCCGGTGCAGCCCCGCCACGCCGATGTCGTTGATGCGATTCGTGGGCTGACCCATCGCGCGACAGGTGATCGCCGCTTCCTCGGCGACCGGCTCATCGCTGGTGCCGGCGGTGACAATGGGTATCGGCGTACCGGTTTCGGCAGGGGGCTTGCCGAGCAGAAAGGTCGAACCGCGTGAGCCGGTGATCGGTTCAGTGAACGCGCGCCCAATCGCCGCGGCGTGATCGACGTTCGCCCGTGTCACCAGCGCGTGGCCGTTACGTTCGATCAGTCGTTGCGCGATGGCGACGACCTGGTCGGGCGTTTTGCCGGCGGCGTAAATCACTTCGGCGCTGCCGCAGCGCCGCCGGCGGTCGTGATCGAGCGTGGCGTAGTCCATCGGCTCGGCGGTCGCCAGTTGCTCGGTCGCCTGATCGACCGCCAGCCGGCCGGCCGCGACTTCGGTGAGTATCCGTTCCAACCAGTTGCGATTCATGCGTGCGGGTTCCGTGGGTAATGTCTTCCCCTGACTCCTGACTTCTCACACGCTTTCTTACTTCCCAGGGTTGGGGTTCATGCCTGGAATGGCGGGGGTGGGGCCTCGGGTGATTTTCAGCTCGCCGATGATCGGGGCCAGCGTCACCAGATCGTTGATCCATTGTCCGTCAGCCAATTCGCTGCTGCTGATGGCGATGTGCGTCGCATCAAATCCTTCATTGTCAAAATTATCCGGGATGACCGCATCCAAATCCACCCATCGCCCGTTCAACCACGCCTGGGCCCACATATGGTAGCCGAACACGCCCGTCGCGCCCGTCGTTTGCGGTCCCAGCACCACCGAAGTCGGCACATACATCAGCCCCGTGATGACCCGGCTGGGCAATCCCGCCGCGCGCAGCATCGCCGCCAGAAGCACCGCATGTTCCGTGCAATCGCCCGTTCGCGTCCGCGCCACTTCGCTGGCCGACGCCATGCCCACGTCCAGCGATTTGACCTTGATGTACCGATGCACGAATCGCCGAATCATCTCCGCCTTCCGCGCCGCCGTCGCATCCGACGCCGCGTTCTTCAACGCCTCCTCCGTCAGCTTCACAATCCGCGGGTCTTTCCCGTCGATCATCGTTGAGTTTTCCACCACCGGCGCCTCGGCCGCTTGCGGCTTAGCATCGGTCATATCCACCGTCACCTCCGCCGTCCGCTCATCCACACGCTTCACCGACTGCGCCGCCGTCTCCAACAACTGCGGCAACTTCCCCTTCTTCATCTCCAACACCCACGTCGCTCGTCGCAATATCCGCGGCTCGGCGATCGCCTGGTCCATCCGAATCAACGTCTGCTCCAGCAACTCCGGCCCCTTGCGCTCCGTCAACGCCAACGTCTTGTCCGCCGCCATCATTTCCAATGTCATAAATCCCAGCGACACGCTGTTCCGCAACGTGTGCCCCTGATCGTCCACGTATTCCACGCTCTTCACGCCCGGCATCAGCGACGTGCCCGCCTCCACCTTCGTCGCCGGCGTCACCTTCCCGAACACCTCCACATCCTCCCGCCCCAACACCGTGATCGTCACATCGATCGGCGACATCGACGCCGACGGATCAAACGACCGATACGTGATTACTTTCTCCCCAGCCGCCATTTGAGCCGCCACGTACCGCATCCCCGCCGCCGGCGTCAGCCATTCGCCCTCCGGGGCCGGGGCCGTCTGCTTGCTCGTGCGCCCGCTGTCCGTCGTCGTGACGGTTAGTTCCTTGCCGTTGAAAACGACTTCCTTCACCGTCTGCGACGCGCCCAGCATCTGCGTCGATTTCGCGCTGATCGGCCGGCCGTCCGCCGTTTCCACAAACTCCGATTCCATTCGCACCGTCAAACCCGCCCCAGCCCGGCCCACCGCGATCCGCATCTCCATCACGCTGGTGATCTTCCCATCCGTCCGCGTCTCCCGCTCCACCGAATACCCCGCCGGCTGACCCTGTAAACTCACCACATACCACCGCTCGTCTTCACCCCGCGCCACCGCAACAGCCAACACGACAATGACCCATGCCCCGATGATTCGCCTTTTCATTTGAACCTCGCTTTGATTCGCTTTCAAAAGTTCGCCGAACACCTCGCGCCCGATTCGACAAGGTGGATGGGTGTTAAGGTTATTCGCCGCCGGTATCTGCCCAGTGCCCAAAGCATTGCTGTATTGGGGGGGCATGATCCTTACTGATAACGCCGAGTTCGATCAACTGGTCGAGTAACGTCTGCCAACGGTCTTCGTTCATTTCGCCAACGATCAGGGTTCTCTCATCCGTCGGCTTGCGTCGCTCGATCAACGATTTCTGTGCCTCGGCCGCAGCGGCGAAGGTTTTGAGGTCCATGGTGGGGTTCATTTTGTGCATGAGTTGATTGGCGGCGGTCGGGTCTTTCAAGTATTCATGCCAACCCATGCCGGTCGCATCGACAAACGCACGCACTAACTTTTGATTCTCGTGTATCCATTGACCCCGCGCCACCACCACCGTCGTGTACGGATTATAACCCGACTCGGCGATCAGAAACACCTTCGCTTTGCCCCCTTGCCGCTTCACCGAAATCGGCTCCGATGTGATGAAGCACTGTTGCGCCACCATCGGATCCGCCATGAACTGCGCGATGCCCCCCGCGAACGGCACCGCCTTCACACGCTCAAATCCGTACTTGTTTTTCAAAAATTGCACGTAAGGCAAACCCAACTCCATCGCCACCGTCGCCGTCCTGCCGTCCTTCCGTTCAGTGAACAGCGACGCCAGCGAATCGTAACCCGCCTCCTCATGCGCCATGATGCCCTGCGGACAAGTCTGATACACCGCGTAAATCGCCACGACATCCATTCCGCGCGATCGCGCGATCGACACCTCATCGGCGCTGGCGATGGCGAAATCCGCATGGCCTGCCGCCACCATGTCCAGCGCGGGCGTGCCCGCGCCGCCCGGCTGGATAGTCACGTCCAATCCGTGCTTCGTGTATGCCCCGATCTGTTGTGCCGCGTAAAACCCGCCGAACTCCGGCTCCGGCACCCAGTTCAACACCAGCGTCACCGCGCGCCCGCCGCCCGCCTCGCCCGCCGGCTTGCGCGAACAGCCGCCCGTCACCACCATCAGACCCGCGGCCAGTGCGATCAACATGATTGCGATTCGTTTCATCGTCGTTCCTGTTCCGAAGTATGCCAGCGGCGCATCGACAGATGGGCCGCGCCATTGACCAACCCGAACAACGCCAGCCCCAACGCCGTGGCCAGCAAAATGCCCGCGAACACCAGCGCGGTGTTTCGCCCGGTCATGCTACGCATGATGACGTTGCCCAGTCCCGTCGGCGAGGCGAAAAACTCCGCCACGATCGCACCGATCACCGCCAGTCCCGCCGCGACGCGCATGCCCGTGAAAATGTTGGGCAACGCCGAGGGCAATCGCAGTTTCCAAAGCGTCGTCCACGATCCGCCGCCGTACAACCGGAACAGATCGCGCAACGCCGGGTCGGTCGAAACCAGTCCCGTCAGCGTGTTGGCGATCACCGGAAACACCGACACGATGAACGCGCTGATGGCCACCGTCTGCAATCCGTAGCCGAACCAGATCACCAGCAGCGGCGCCACCGCGACAATCGGCACCGTCTGAAAAAACACCGCGTAAGGATAAAACGCCCGCTCCACCAGTTTCGACGCTGACAGCGCGATGGCGATGCCGATACCCGCGATCACGCTCAGCGCGAAACCCATCGCCGCCGCCTCCAGCGTGTAACCCGTCGCTTCAAGCAACGTCGCGCGAAACTCCCACATCGCCCGCACCACATCGCTCGGCGGAGGCACCAGCCAGCCCGGCACACGCCCGAATCGCACCACACCCTCGGCCAGCGCCGTGATCGTCACGAACACGACCATCGCCGGTGCCATATGCCATCCTGTTCGCGGATTACTCAAAACCTACTCCTGTGCGCTGTGCGGGATGCGGTGTGCGTGATGCGTATCTCGCCGCACCCCGCAAGCCGCATCCCGCGCCGCGCGGTTCACGCAAAGCCACGCTCCAATGCCTCCTGCAACACCCGCATCTGCGCGGTGAATGCCCCATCCGTTCGCAAATGCGAATCCCGACGGGCCGGCAGTTCCAGTCGGTGATCCAGCATGATTCGCCCCGGCCGGCTGCTCATCACCACCACCCGCTCGGCCAGAAACGTCGCCTCGTGAATCGAATGCGTCACGAACAGCACCGTCATTCGCCGCTGTTCCCACAACGAACGCAATTGCTCGTCGAGCCGGTGGCGCGTGATTTCATCCAGGGCCGCGAACGGTTCATCCAGCAGCAGCAACCTCGGTCGCGTCACCATCGCACGCGCCAGCGACACGCGCATTTTCATCCCGCCCGACAACTGCGCCGGGTAACGGTTCATCGCATCGGCCAACCCCACCTGTTCCAGCGCCGCCCTCGCCGCCGCTCGCCGCTCCGTTCCGTTCTCACCCATCAACTCCAGCGGCAACTCCACGTTCCGCAACACCGACCGCCACGGCAGCAAATGCGCGTCCTGAAACACATAAGCGATTCCCTCCCGTTGAGCGGGTGACGCGCAGCGTCCCTCTTTTCCGCCGTTCACCGACACCTCGCCGCCGTGCGCCAGGTCCAGCCCCGCGATCAATCGCAGCAGTGTCGATTTCCCGCAGCCCGATGGTCCCAGCATCGCGACGAATTCGCCGCCGCCGATGTGCAGGTCGATGCCGTCCAGCGCGACGACCGGCCCGTCATCGGTGTCGAACACCTGACGAACCCGCGACAACCGCACTCCCGCGGCTTGCGATTCGGTTGTGACCACAGAGTGACCCGCCATGCGTGTATTGTTGCCGATGCGACCGCCGCCGACAAATCCCCCCCCCAATGCAATCGCATTCTCCCCGTCACCACGGATCGACCCGAAGAAGATGGGCCACGAAGGCGCGGGTAAGAAAGCGGGACGGGTAAGAAAGCGGGACGGGTACGATATTCAGGGAGGCCTTCGTGGCTCTTCGCGTGGGCGACCGTCCCAACCGCATCGAACCCCGCGCCGTCAAACGCCGCCCCAAGCCGCCCGCCTTGCTGACCGAGCCACGCCCCCAAGCCCGAACCCGTTTACATCTCGCCGCTTAGCGGCCGTGCAAGAATAACTGATGTGATTTCCTGTGGTAGCCGATATAGGGAGATATGGAACTCGAACGGATTCGAGTGAAGTACATAGCTCTGGTTTCGTCTCTGACGGAACGCA
>JBAYVY010000134.1:0-9104 GCA_041674345.1 Phycisphaeraceae bacterium
AAGGAAATGCTCGACAGCCGAATCAAAAGCCCCAGCGATGTCAAACTCCTGCCCAAGGCCGATCTGCTCGGCGTCATCCCCCATGCCGAGGAAGACCCCAACGGCAAAAACGAAATCGACCTGGTCGTCGCCCGTCAACCCACCGGCCTGCTGGCGGAAAACTTCCGCCAACTCCGCACCGAAGTGATGAACCGCATGCAGCGCCGGCGCTTCCGAACCCTCATGGTCGCCGGTTGCGAACCGTCCGGCGGCGTCACCGCCGTCACCATCAACCTCGCCTGCTCCATGGCCCTCAATGACCGCAAAGTCCTCGTCATCGACGCCAATTTCCGCCGGCCTTCCCTGCATACCCGCTTCCAACTCGACCAGGGGCCTGGCCTGGGCGATCTGCTCAAAGGCAACGCCCAGATCGACGCCGTCGTCCGCGCCACCCCCGTCAACAACCTCGACGCCATCACCATCGGCGACGCCGGCGAACGCATCCTCGAAGCCCTCGAATCCGACGCCTTCACCCAACTGCTCCGCAAACTCGAAGACCGTTACGAACTCATCCTCATCGACGCCCCGCCCATGAGCATCGTCGGCGACAGCCGCCTCCTGGCCAACCGCATGGACGCCGTCATGCTCGTCGTCCGCGCCATGCAGGAAAAACGCGGCCTGGTCTCCCGCGTCATGAACCAACTCGCCAACTCCCGCGCCGAGTTCATGGGCCTGGTCCTCAACGGCGTCCGCTCCAGCGCCGGCGGGTACTTCCGCCGCAACTACCAACAGTTCTACGAATACCAAAGCTCCGGCTCCGCCCCCGCCCTGCCCACCCGCCGCGGCGCCGCCGTCCGAAGCTGATTATTTCACCGGCCCGGTTCCGCCGTGTCGGCAGGTCCGGGGTTCCGGGTTCCGGGTTCCGGGTTCCGGGGTTCCGGGGGTCCGGCTTGCCGCGAACCGCGAAAACGATTCCAACCCCGCGCCGATCGCGGGGTTTTTCATTGACGCCGGCCGGGGGAAAAGGTGGAATCCAATCCGCCAATCAAATAAAATGTCCTTGTTTTTCCTCTTGCGTGTTCGTGACAGGCATGATTGGATAGACCGCACCGAAGTCGCCGGTGATCGTCGCCGGTCGCAGTCCAACCATGAAATCCGCGACCTCAGGAGAAGCACATGACCACCGAATCCAAGTGCCCATTCAATCACGCGGTCGGCGGCACGTCGAACCGCGACTGGTGGCCGAACCAATTGAACCTCGATCTCCTGAACCAGCATTCGGCCAAGAGCAATCCGATGGGCGAGGAGTTCAGCTACGCTCGGGAATTCAAACGTCTCGATTTCGCGGCGCTCAAGAAAGACCTGGCGGCGCTGATGACCGACTCGCAGGACTGGTGGCCGGCCGACTTCGGCCACTACGGCCCGCTGTTCATTCGCATGGCGTGGCACAGTGCCGGGACGTACCGCATCGGTGACGGCCGGGGCGGCGGGGGCAGGGGCCAGCAGCGTTTCGCGCCGATCAACAGTTGGCCGGACAACGTGAGCTTGGACAAGGCGCGTCGCCTGCTCTGGCCGATCAAGCAGAAGTATGGGCGGAAGATTTCATGGGCTGACCTGATGATCCTCGCCGGCAACGTCGCGCTCGAAACGATGGGATTCAAGACCTTCGGTTTCGGCGGCGGCCGCGAGGATGTCTGGGAGCCGGATCGGGACGTCTATTGGGGTATCGAGAAGACCTGGCTGGACGACAAACGCTACTCCGGCGATCGGGAGTTGGAAAATCCGCTCGCCGCGGTGCAGATGGGTCTGATTTACGTCAATCCCGAAGGTCCCAACGGCAACCCGGATCCGATTGCCGCGGCGCGGGACATCCGCGAGACCTTCGCGCGCATGGCGATGAACGACGAGGAGACCGTGGCGCTCATCGCCGGCGGCCACACCTTCGGCAAAACCCACGGGGCCGGCGATGCGAAACTCGTGGGGCCTGAGCCCGAAGCCGCCGGCATCGAGGAGCAGGGCCTGGGCTGGAAAAGCCGCTTCGGCACCGGCAAAGGCGCTGACGCCATCACCAGCGGACTGGAAGTCACCTGGACCACCACGCCCACCCAGTGGAGCAACGACTTCTTTGAGCACCTGTTCGGCTACGAATGGGAACTGACGAAGAGTCCGGCGGGCGCGTATCAGTGGAAACCGAAGGGCGAAGCGGGCGCCGGCACCGTGCCGGATGCTCACAACCCGTCCAAACGCATCGCGCCGGCCATGCTGACCACCGACCTGTCCCTGCGGTTCGATCCTGTGTACGAAAAGATTTCGCGGCGATTCCATGCGAATCCCGATCAGCTCGCGGACGCCTTCGCCCGCGCCTGGTTCAAACTGACCCACCGCGACATGGGCCCGCGCGCCCGATACCTCGGCCCGGAAGTCCCCGCGGAGCAACTCATTTGGCAAGACCCCATTCCCGAGGTCAATCACAAACTGATTGGTGCGAAGGACATCGCCGCCCTCAAAGGCAAGGTTCTGGCTAGCGGCCTGTCTGTCTCGGAGCTGGTTTTGACCGCCTGGGCCTCGGCCTCCACATTCCGCGGCTCCGACAAACGCGGCGGCGCGAACGGCGCCCGCATTCGGCTGGCGCCGCAGAAGGTTTGGAAGATCAACCAGCCGGCCCGGTTGGCGAAGGTGCTCAAGGCCTTGCAGGGCATCCAGAGCAAGTTCAACGGCACCAAGGCGCACGGCAAGAAGGTCTCGCTGGCCGATCTGATCGTTCTCGCCGGTTGCGCAGGCGTCGAGCAGGCCGCGAAAAACGCCGGCGTCAAGGTGAAGGTTCCCTTCACGCCCGGACGCATGGACGCCTCGCAGGAGCAAACCGATGCCGATTCCTTCGCCGTGCTCGAACCGATCGCCGACGGATTCCGCAACTACCTCAAGGCCCCGTTCTCCGTACCGACCGAGGTGCTGCTGATCGATCGCGCGCAATTGCTGACGCTGACCGCGCCGGAAATGACGGTTCTCATCGGCGGCATGCGCGTCCTGAATACCAACGTCGGACGGTCACAACACGGCGTCTTCACCCAGCGACCGGAAACGCTGACCAACGATTTCTTCGTGAACCTGCTCGACATGGGCACGGAGTGGAAGGCGGTCTCGAAAGACGCTGACGTGTTTGAAGGCCGCGATCGTAAAACAGGTAAAGTCAAGTGGACCGGCACACGTGTCGATCTGATCTTCGGTTCAAACTCCCAACTCAGGGCCTTGGCTGAAGTTTACGGAAGTTCGGACGCCCGGAAAAAGTTTGTCCGTGACTTCACGGCGGCTTGGACCAAGGTGATGAACCTCGATCGCTTCGACCTTGCGTGATCTCGGTCTGCCGGAAACCCCGACCCCAGACGATTGTCGGGGTTTTTTATGTCGGGGTTTTTTATTGACGTGCCTTGTTCCATGAGGTAATCTTAATTATTGATAAGTCGCCCGGACATTGGCCGACGCCGTCGGCATGAGCCGGTTCGCCGGCTCGGCGCAGGCAATGTGGGAGAGTAGAGAGACCCCCCTCAACCTGCTGCAATCGGTTCGGGATTCTTTGCGCAACCGTTGCGCTTTGGCGCGATCACCTCCATTCAGAGTCGTCCGTCAGAGCCGATGTTATGTCGTCACCGTTGCAGCCGGCCGCGCTGACGACCAGGGAGCAGAGAGCGATGGACGGACAATCAATCGGATCGGACCCAAGGGGCATGGATGCGCCGACGCACATACCTCATCCAACCCGTCACACCCCCGGAATCCACCGAACCCCCGGAATCCCCGGAATCCCCCGGCTGTCACATCTGTGTTTCGCCGCGATGTTCCTCTGCGCCCTGGCGACCTCCCTCACCCACGCCGACTGGGTTGTCCTCCCCACCGATCCCCGCATCGTTTACACCGGCTCGGCCAACACCCAGGGCGATGCCGCCATCGGCGCCCCCGCCGTCCGCTCCACCTACAGCGTGGATGGCTCCGGCATCAAAATCGGCATCATCTCCGATTCCTTCAACCGTAACTCACTCGATCCCCTGCCCAATGTGACCTCAGGCGATCTGCTCGACGTCAATGTTCTTCAGGATGATCCGAACCCCGCCGGCACCGACGAAGGCCGCGCCATGGCAGAGGTCATCCACGACATCGCGCCCGACGCTCAACTCTACTTCCACTCCGCCTTCAACAACGCCCTCACCCCAGGCCCCAACGTCTTCCCCACCCAGCAATCCATCGCCGTCGCCATCAACACTCTGGTGACGCAGGGCGTCAAGGTCATCGTCAACGACGCCGCGCTCCTCAATGAGCCGTTCTACCAGGACGGCCCCGTCGCCCAAGCCGTCAACGCCGCCAAGCAGGCCGGCGTCGCCTTCATCTCCGCCGCCGGTAACTACGGCAACCAGTCCCACCAGGGAATCTACACCCCCTCCGGCTATGACGTCAGCGGCGTATTCACCAAGTTCACACCCGGCATCGCCCTCGCCGACGCCACCCTCGATGTCGATGTTCCCGCCAACTCCACCCTGCGGGCCGTCCTCCAATGGGCCAGCCCCTACCTGCCCCCCGGCAAACAGGACTCCGGCCCCGATTACAACCTCCTCGCGCTGACCAGCAACAACGAAAAAACCGCCACCGTCATCGCCACCAGCTTCCGCGATCAGGCCAACTCCTGGAGCGATCGCTCGGACAACGACGCCGACGGCCTGCCAGACCAAAACGCCTATGAAATCCTCGTCATCCAAAACACCTCCATCTCCACCGCCACCCTCCAACTCGCCGTCCTCAAAATCGACGACAGCACCCCCAACCGCGCCTTCAAAATCATCATCTCCGGCGGAACCATCACCGATCCCGCCTTCACGGGTTCTTACACCATCTTCGGCTCCGCCGCCGCGGACGGCTCCCTCACCATCGGCTCCATCGACTACAACCAGATCGGCTCCCCCACCCCCATCGTCGAATCCTCCAGCTCCCAAGGCCCCACCCAAATCCTCTACGACACGCTCGGCAACTCCCTCGGCCTGGTCATCCGAAACTCCCTCGATCTGGTCGCCCCTGACAACGTGGACACCCAAATGCTCGGCTCCAACGGCTTCGACGGAACCTCCGCCGCCGCCTCACACGCCGCCGCCGCCGCCGCTCTCCTCCTCCAATACGCACAGGTACACAGCATCCCCCTCTCCGTCGATCAACTCTACGCACTCCTGAACGACAACGCGACCTACATCGGCCCCCTCGGCGACTTCCCTTATGACGACAACCTCTCCGGCAACGGCATCCTCCACCTCGACGCCGCGTTCGCTCAGATCGCCATCCCCGAACCCGCCACCGCCGCGCTCCTCCTGCTAACCTGCCTCGCCGCCCCCGCCGCGCTGCGTCGCCGCTGCATCGCGCGGATCGGATGATGTAATATCAATTCCCCCCCCCCCCCCCCCTGTCAAGATAAATCCCGGGAATATTCCTCCGCCGAGATCACATAGGGCCACATCCCACATCCGCCGTCAATCAAAACCCCCGGCTTTCACCGGGGGTCTTGTATAAAAACACTCCCCACTGGAGTCTGGTAAAATCGCTCCCGAATAGTGGCTGGTTTATCCTGCTCCCTGATTCGGTTCTATGATCCAATACGATCCGTTCGCCAGTTTCTTTTTTATGGGATCGGTTTTCTTTCCAACGACTTCGCCGTGTTCCGGTTGTCCATCAAGAGGCCTCCGCAAAACCACCTGCTTCAATCCACGAACCTGTTCAACGGACAATCCCACAAGTCCGTATCCATCATGTCCTCTGACAAAATCATCTGAAGTTCGTCCATGCGTTGCCGCGACAGAGGCGATTCCCACCGACATGGATGATCCATCCCGCGAATCGCAAAACGCAGCGGAGGAAGGCCGACGTCGATTGAGATTCGCATCAAAAATAATCCAGCCGGGCCATATCCTCCGCCACAAAATGTCGGTATTTGATATCGTTGGATCGTCCTGATTCACTCCATCCGGCATCAGCCATTTCCCCCACTACTCAACGATACCAAGAAAAATGATGCAGACCACTTGCAATCGCTGTCATATCACCGCGAATGGGGACATCCAATTCCTCCCCGGAATGATGTTCATAGAGAAAGACCCCGCATGGCCCATGTTCAGATATTTTGATCTCCAAATCAAATCCTTCCATGTGCCACTCCACCTGAATATTTCCGTCTGGTAGTGGAACAATATCCGGCGCAGGAGCGTCGGGGGGTAACCAATCACAGAGAAACTTGATAGTCTCGCCCATCGCACGTACCGCGATGGCCGGAGCTCCGTATGAATCCCAATTTGTCTTTAAACCTTCAAACACGCGAATTCTGCCAAGGACGTGTAACCACCATGCTGGTTCTTCCCAACCAGGCGGACAATCTTCAACTTCAATATCAAACGCTCCCAGTGGATACCGACGAACCGTGCGAGGCAATGGTTCCCTACCACTTTCCGCAGACAACGTGGCTTGAATATCCTCGGTTTCGCTTAATAATTGTGCGTGTTCCAACATCGTCATTTTGTACGCCCCCAAACATGATGAAGTTCGTCGGTTGTTATCGACATAAATGCTCGATTGATATACTGCCGCCCACGATCAAAAAAATCCATCATGCCATCAAAATCATCCTTGTCCGGCTCACCTCGCGCAACCAGCTTAAGCACGAATATCGGTTGACGTGAAGTCGCATGAAATGCCGGTTCACAATCAATGTGCAATCGACCGACCGGCTTACCCTCCGCATTATTCAGCACATATCGTGCGATAACGCGAGCATTCTCCGGTTCGGGTCCGATATCCGTGAGTTCTGGCTTCTTCCAGAGATTGAGCACTCTATCCAGTTGTCCGTGCCGCTCCCACACATCGCATGTTTGAATGTGGTTGACATAGGTAACTTCACATTGATTTGCCCGCGGCAACGGTAATCCTTGTTTCTCCAAAAAACCTAAAAAAACATGATATTCCTGACTGAACGACTCCCGCAATTGCGGGTAGCGGGGATACATATCTGAATCCGAAGTTTGCCGCCAATTTCGCACAAACCTATTGTGTTGGATTTGAATCAGATCGGATTGATTCTCGCTCATGAACCAAAGCCGCACTTTAGACCCCACATTGGTTAGAATTGTGAATTTTGGGCCTGTACGCGGAAATTGCCCGAATGTTTCTTTTACGGGTTCCAGCGAGGGTTGATCCACGCATTTCGGAAACTCTTTCCGATATTCCTGCCACAGCAATCCAAGATGAGCGGTGGTCAACCCCTCGATCGGGTCAAATTGAACAGAAATCGCTACTTCGACAACAGGCGGTTTGTCAAAATTGATCGTATCTTTCGCCATAGCAATAATGCACCCAGATTGCTCACAATAGACCACACAGCCGCATGGCAGTCAACTATTCATTCCCCCGGAGGCGTTTTCGCTTTCAGCCAGGGCATCATCGCGCGCAGCTTTCTTCCGGTCACTTCCACGCCGTGGTTTCGGTCCGCTTCATACTTCGCCTTGAAGTTCTTCATCCCGCCTTCGTATTCGGCGCGGAACCCCTTGGCGAACGTGCCGTCCTGGATGTTCTTCAACGCCTTCTTCATGTTCTGCTTCACCTCCGGCGTGATGATCGTCGGGCCCACCGACAAATCGCCCCACTCCGCGGTGTTGCTGATCGAATATCGCATGTAGCCCAAGCCGCCCTGATAAATCAGATCGACGATGAGTTTCAGTTCGTGGCACACCTCGAAGTACGCCATCTCCGGCGGGTAGCCCGCTTCGGTCAACGTCTCGAAACCCGCCTTCACCATCGCGCTCAGTCCGCCGCACAGCACGCACTGCTCGCCGAACAGGTCGGTCTCGCATTCATCTTTGAAGTTGGTGACGATCACGCCGCTGCGCGCCCCGCCGATGGCGATGGCCCACGCCATGGCGATGGACTGCGCGTCGGTCGAGCCGGACGGGTTCTGATGCACCGCGATCAGACACGGCACGCCGCCGCCCCGCTGATATTCGCTCCGCACCAGATGGCCCGGCCCCTTCGGCGCGACCATCACCACGTTCACATCCTTCGGCGGAACAATCGTCTTGAAGTGAATGTTGAATCCGTGCGTGAAACACAGCGTCTTGCCAGTCGTCAGATGGGGCTTGATGGATTTCTCATAAACCTCCGGCTGAACCTCGTCGGGCAGCGTGACCAGAATCATGTCCGCCTGCTTGACCGCTTCATCGACGGGCATCGGGTCGAAGCCGTTCTCGATGGCCAGTTTGCCGTTGGCGGAATCCTTGCGGTTGGCGACGATCACGTTCAGCCCCGATTCGCGGGCGTTGAGAGCGTGGGCGTGACCCTGGCTTCCGAAGCCGAGCACCGCGATGGTTTTGCCTTTGAGCGGGGCGAGGGAGCCGTCTTTTTCGTACAACATGGTGATGGCCATTGGGGCCTCCTTTTCTGTGATCCGGGTTCGATCCAATCGAATTCAGCAAATTAGGGCAGCGAGGCGGAAAGGTCAAATTCCGCCGCTTGCGGCTTCGCGCCCCCGGAAGTTGCCGCAAGCGGCGGGGAACTTCCTGGCGCGCCGATCGGCGGGGTCAAATCGCCGATTTGTGCGTGATTTGCCGCATCAAATGCGTGTGGCGATTACTTTGTTTTCAGTGAAAACAAAGTAATCGTTTTGACGAATACGCAAAGCGAGGGACGCGGGGGCGGATGCAAAAACAACCCGGACGATTCGATGAATCGTCCGGGTTGCTCAAAGGTCTCAAACTCAGGTTGCCAAGCCGCGAGCGGCGGGGAACTTCCGGCTTCCGGGGGGGATGCGAGCGGCGGTCGCGGCCGGGCGCATGACAACTGGCGCACCTGCCCGAACGGGAGTCCCCCACCCGACGATTTCACACGAAGGGCACGAAGAAGCACGAAGGAAGGATCGTATTTAACTTAAATACGATCCTTCTCAACTTCGTGCTTCTTCGTGCCCTTCGTGTTGGTTTTCAGGAAAAAGCAGGGGCCAAAACGGAAGGGGCCTCTGAAAAACCCCATCCGTCATCGGGGCGATGAACGATTGGCTTGCAACGGCTCGAAAAGCTGTGGATAACCGGCGAAAACTTGCGTGTTGGCCG
>JBAYVY010000135.1:0-9095 GCA_041674345.1 Phycisphaeraceae bacterium
AACTTGTCGCGGCCCTCGTTATCGAATCAGAAATGGGCAAGCCGTTTGCCATCGGTGAGCGCATGAATGCGACGGTGACGGATGAGTGCGCCCCCGGATGTCGCGGAAAATCCGGGAGTCGCCTGGAATCCGCGAAAATGCGTTGAAAACGAGGTTGAATCAACCCATCCCCATCATTGGAGCGTTGCCAGGATGGTGCGCCAGGATTGTGCGCGGAGAGTGGTTGTGCATGAGATGTGCGTAAGTGTTGATGGTGTGGCTGGTAGGAGAGTTGGGATGCGTTGGGCTTGGCGTTTGGCCTGCCGGTCGGGGATGAATTTCGCCCCGGCGCTTTTCGTGTGGTACAATGTGGCGAGGTGAAATTGGGGAGGAAGGTGCCGGATGTCAACGGAACGATTGCATGTGATTCGCACGCCACGGTTGGCGGAGGTGCGTGATGTCGGGCCTTGCATGATCGTCGGCTTCGGCGGATGGATGGACGGGGGCGAGGTTTCCACCGGCGTGGTGAAGTGGCTGGCGGATCAACTGGCCGCCGAGCCGGTTGCTTCCGTGGATTGCCAGAGTTTTCAGATGCTCGGCTTCCCCGGCGACGCGAGTGCCGCGGCGGTGACGCGACCGCATGTGAACATCGACAAAGGGCTGGTCGATACCCTTCAAATGCCCAGCGGAACTTTTTACGCGGCGGAGAACGAAGGGCTGCTGTTGTACGAGGCCGATGAGCCGCAGATCAACTGGGATCAATACGCGGAGTTGTTGTTGGGGTTTGCGCGGCGATGCGGGGTGGAACGGGTGATTTATGCCGGGAGTTTCGCGGGCATGGTGCCGCACACGCGCCAGCCGCGTCTGTTCGTCGCGGCCGGCGATCAGACGCTGTTGGAAGAGATCGACACGCTGGGCATGGAACCGAGCAATTACGAGGGGCCGACGGGTTTCGGCACGTATCTGCTGACGCGGGCCGGGGAGTTCGACATGCGGATGATGACGATCGCCTGCGAGTTGCCGCCCTATGTGCAGGGATTGAATCCGCGGTGCCTGGATGTGGTGATACGGAAGATCGCGGCGATGCTTGATCTGACGATCAGCGCGGAGGAGTTGCGTCACGCGGGGGACAACTGGGAAAAACAGATCACCCGCGCGGTGCGCAAGCGGGTGAAACTGACGCGTCACATTCATAAGCTGGAAGAGGAATACGACCACAACGTGTTCCACACGCAGATGCCGGATTTGAAAGCGTGGCTGAAGCAGCAGGGGTTGCGGGTGGATTAAAGGGATTGGGTGATTGGGTGATGTATGATTGGGTGAAGTAAAGGCGAAGAGGCAAGCCCGACTGGCGGCGTGACGGTGAAATCGGCTCCGCCTACTTCACCCAATCAAACATCACCAAATCACCAAATATTTTCACGCTGAGAAACTGGCGCCGCAGCCGCAGGTGCTGGTGGCGTTGGGGTTTTTGAAGACGAAGCCCCGGCCCATGATTTCATCGCGGAAGTCGATCTGCGTGCCTTCGAGGTAGAGCAGCGATTTGGGGTCGCAGATGATGCGGACGCCTTCCTGCTCGAACACTTCATCGTTGTCGGCTTTCTTCTCGGTCAGGTCGAGCAGGTAGCTGAAACCGGAGCAGCCCCCGCCTTTGACGCCGACTTTGAGATAAACGTTGTGCGGATCGAGTTTCTGCTGTTCGCAGATGGACTTGATTTCACGGGCGGCGGTTTCGCTGAGTATGACGGGCATGACGGGCATCTCCGTAAGGGTTTACAGTGACATGATAGGCGCGATGGCAGTGGATTTCGAGGGGTAGAGGCGCTGATTGACGTGTGCGTGTGGCAGGGGACAATGAAGACGATGGTTGGGTTTGATGAAGCATGGGGTGTGCGGCGTGTTTGAAAACGGGATACAGGAATGGTGTGGCTGGGTGCGAAACATGGCAATATGTCGGACTGGTTGACGCAGCGGTGGGTTCAACTGACCGGTCGGCGTGTGGACTTGTCGTCGGATGGATGGTTGGACGGACCGATTGCGCCGACGAGGGGCGTGAGTGCGGATTATTTTGAAGAAGTCGCGCGTGCCAAGGGGTTGCGTGTGAATCAACCGAAGGGGGCTACGGGCATTTTGCCGGACTTTGGCGTATTGCGAAGCCGATCATTCATGCCGGAGCGGGTCAGCGCGAGCGTTGTGGATTTTTACGAAAAGACATCGGGTTACGAGTTGGATGCGTGGGCGCAGTGGAGCGGTGTGTTTCGGTCGTTCGGATGGTTGCTGGCGGTGTTATTCAGCCGGCGACTTCAACAGTTGAATGTGCCGCTGTCGGGGTTGGATACCCGCATGGGTGTGACGAACGAGGTGCTTGAACTGGTGGATGATGCGACCGGCGTGACGCGGCATCGGGCGTGGTTGCGACGGTTGCGGGGGACGGGGCATGTGCTTTACGCGGGGTTCTACTCGGCCTGTTGCATGCCGGATGAGGGGCCGTGCGTGAAGGTGGTTTTTCCGTTGCCGAACGGCAATGCGATTGTATTCATGCGGACCGAATGCCGTGAGGACGGGTCGTTTGTCATCACGTCGGCGGGCAGGCGGTTTGGTGATCCGGGTTTCTATTTCACGGTTCACGGAACGGGCGGGCAAGTGTGGGCGCGGTATGTGCGTGCGATGCGAGAGACAATCCGCGTGTACCCGGCTGAGGATGGCTACGTTCGGGCGGATCACGCACTGAGATTTTTCGGGCTGACATTTCTTCGGATATACTATCGGGGCCTCTGAAAAACCTGCCAACAAGCCCCGGCATGGCCCTTCTTAGTGCCTTGCCGGGGATCAACGCCCGGTTTTTCAGAGGCCCCTATCGCATGTTGTGTCGCTGAGGGGTAGATCATCTCGAAAGAGCGGGCGCTATCCGTGATAGGTGGCGATCAAATGTTCGATCAATGAAGCGTTGGCTTCGGGGAAGGCGTATTGGCGCAGCTCGGCGGGCGCGATCCAGCGGTGATCGGCGACCTGGAGATGTCGCACTTCGTCGGCGACCCTCGCCCCCGGCATGGGAATGACGCGACACTCGAAGGGATACAAATACACGTGGGCATGATCGTAGATGTGTTCGATTCCCGGAAGGGCGCGTGTGGGTTCGACATGGAGGGCGACTTCTTCGAGGAATTCGCGGACGAGGCATTGCGCGGGCGATTCGCCGTCGTGGATTTTCCCGCCGGGAAACTCCCAGTATCCACCGTACACGGTGTGCGCCGGTCGCCGGGTGATGAGCACTTCGACACCCACGGCTTCGCCCCCGGAAGCTGAACGATGCGTTGTCGGGCGAAGCGCCAGACCGATCGCCACGTGCACCGGTTTGAGTTGTGGAGGTCTGGGGGAATGGGTCATGATGGGTCACTCATGGAAAAATGATCGTAAGATTTATTACATATTTATAAACATACACTTGCGAATGAAAAACCGCAAATTGCATGGAGGCAGGGAGTTAGGTCGTATCAAGACGGTTGAAGCTTTGTGAATGACGTGTTGAAAAGATTATAAAATGCTTATTAAAAGTTACATATATTTTTAACAGACGGGTGATGGCTGGTCATTGACATCGCGGCTTGGGCGTCGATAGGATGGAACGCATCAACCTTGGTTCATACGGCTTTAAGCCGTGGCGCCCCCCGTTGCAGGTTTCGGAGCATGCAACGGGGGTTTTTGTTGGATGGATGATTTGCGATTTGTGATTTGCGATTTGTGATTTAAGAATCGCCGCCGGGGTACGCATTGAAATCACAAATCCAAAATCACAAATCCCCAATTGCTTCCGCTTTCAGCGGCGGCAACGTCTCCTTCAACACCCCCCGCGCCCCCGGCCACATCATCAGCGATTCAATCACCCTCCACACCTCCAGCGGCGCGATCCAAAGCGTCACATGTTTCATTCGCTCCCGTGGAGTGGAAGACCCCGCCGGTGATATGGTAGCAAGCGGACACCCCATCAGACAATCCGCTGCTATTGCGGGATTCGGCTCGATGACACTCCAATCCGGTCGACTCCGATCCGGTACGCGGATATTCAAGCGGCATGGCTAAAACCAAGCAATCGGATATCTGCCGCGATTTCGGACAAGCGGTCAGGAAGCGCCGTATGGAACTGGGGTTGTCACAGGAACAACTTGCCGCGAAGGCAAAGTTGAACCGCACCTACATCGGCGACATCGAACGCGGAATGCGGAATGTCGCATTGAGGAATGTTGAACGAATCGTTCGGGCGTTGGAACTCAATGTGAACAGCTTTTTCATTCACTATGGGATTGGAGAATAATCCGGTGGCAAGAGGCACAGCTAAACTTATCGGAGATCGGAACGACACAATCGACTATGAAGTGGTGATACACGATCACCCATGGATAATCGAGAGAAATCTCGATTGTGTCATCAGCCCAGACAGTGATGGGGTTTTGTGTGGATTGCTGATGAGTCACTACCTCGGTTGGCATATCCGTGGATTTTACGACACAACCGCTTTGGCTATTGAGGATGGAATAGAACCACGGAATGTCGTTTTTCTCGATGCGGAGATATACCGAGCCGGCGTGCGAAGTATTGGAAATCACATGTTGATGTACCGCAAGGAAGATTTGCCGAAGGAATGGACAACCAATTTCACCGAATCTTTGGCGATCAACAATTTGCGGGGCCACCAGTTTGAGGGGGGATTCTCGCTTAAATACCCCTTCGCCACGATCCACCTATTGCTTGCCTTCGTAGCCCGGTCTGGTATTGACATTCCAATTTCACGCACGGCGATAGATTGGTTGTTGTTTGCAGACGGCACCTTCCAAAATTTGTTCAGATACCCCGAAAACTGTACGGACTGGCTCCGTTATCTCCATGCGTCACAAGAGCACAATCCGTTGCGAACAGTTTTTTATGGCGAAAAGTATGACCTCTATGAAATGGTCACAATGATGCAACGAGTATGGAGAAAACGCGACGACGTTGTTGGAGCGTATGGCGATAAATTTCCGGTACTCAAAACAGATGATGGTGGAAACTTTTTGAATATTCAACAAAACAAAAACACATGGGGATCGGTTGAGTGCCAACGAACAACATGGGAAAAGTTCACAACATATCTCGGAGTGGAGACGGGATGGCTTTATGCGAAAGACCGATGGAGTTGGGGAAACTGGCGGGTCTTTCGCTTTACCAAACGAATCGAAAAAAACAAAAACAAAATTGGCATTACCAAGTATCGCCAAGTCATGAACATGAGGCCGTTATCGTGGGCTATAACGGCAAATGATCGCGTTGAATACACGATTGAGAAGCCCGATCAGGTATTTTGATCAAAAGAGACTTGCGGAATCGGTCGCCAGTCGTTCCCTTGCCAGATCGCAGTATTCCTGGCAGATATCGAAACCGATGAAGTTGCGGCCCAGATTTTTCGCGGCGACGGCGGTGGTGCCGCAACCCATGAAGGGGTCGAGAACCAGGCCGTTTTCCGGGCAGAAGCACTGAATCAGATCGTGCGGAATCTTGTCGGGGAACACGGCTGGATGTTTGCGCTTGAGGGAATTTTTGTCGCCGGCCATCAGGTAATTCCAGATCGTACCGCGACACTTCATGGCATTGATAGCGCGACGGACGGTATCCGTGGTGGTGCCGTCCGTCCGGCGGTTTCCGCTGCCGGTCATAACTTTGCCGCCATGTTTGGAAGGAACCTTCAGTGGTTCTTTGTTGAAATACTGCGGGCGCTCACCCTTCACGAAAATCGGAATGTATTCGTGGTCCACTCGGAACCGGTGCTTCCACCAAGCGCCTTCGGTTCCGTGTTTGCGGTAGATGACGCACTCGAAAAGTTTGAAGCCGATGTTGTCGCACCAGTCGATGATGGTGCGGAAGGACGTGAGCGATTTTCCGAAATTGGCCGTCTGATCCTGAATGACCATCGCGGCGACGCCGCCGTCTTTCAAGACGCGGAATATCTGTTCCCCGGTTGCGTGGAGGTCGTATTCAAAACCATTGTATGCGCGGACCTGATCGTAGGGCGGGGATGTCACCACGATATCAATACAGCTATCGGGCAATTGCTGCATGCCATGTACGCAATCCAAGCATTGAACCGTATTGGTCCAGTCCGTTAGACAGGGCACTTCTGTTTGTGTATTCATGGGCGGAGGTGTCACCATTGCGATCATTGTAGCCGATGACATGGTCGCAAGCGGACCGCGAATCGGACAATGCGTTGCTTTTCGACGACGAACGGGTTGGCGTCATCCTTGGGATGGGGTAGATTGAGGCATCATGCCAATCAAGCGGCCAAACAACGAGGCGATTCTTCCTTTTTCCGACGACCGGCCGCGCGTGGGCAGTGTGTTGCCTATTTCATCCATTGAACACGGGTTCCGCCTTCACTTTGAACATCCCCACGGCCAACTTTTTCAGGGTGACAGCATGGACTGGCTTTCATCGCTGCCGGTCGAATCGGCGGATTTGGTGTTCGCCGATCCGCCCTACAACGTCAACAAGGCCGAGTGGGACAACTTCGCCAGCCAGAAAGCGTACATCCGCTGGTCCGTTCAATGGATCGAGCAAGCCGCCCGGGTGCTCAAGCCGACGGGTTCGATGTATGTTTGCGGATATTCGGAGATTCTCGCCGACTTAAAACACCCGGCGATGCGATTTTTCAAGGCGTGTCGCTGGCTGGTCTGGCATTACAAAAACAAGGCCAACCTCGGCGGAGACTGGGGGCGGTCGCATGAAAGCATTTTGCACTTGAGAAAAACGGCGGGGTTCAAGCTCAACATCGACTCCGTGCGAATTCCCTACGGCAACCACACGCTCAAATATCCGTCACACCCCCAGGCCGCGTCCAGTCAATACGGCGACGGCAAGGGACGCGACCACTGGACGCCTCATCCCCTGGGTGCCAAACCCAAAGATGTCATGGAACTTCCCACGACCTGCAACGGCATGGGGGAAAAGACGCCTCATCCCACACAGAAGCCCGAAGAGCTTTTGCGCAAACTGATCCTGGCCGCATCCGGCGAAGGTGCGATGGTCATCGACCCTTTTTCGGGATCGGGAACCACGCTGGTCGTCGCCGAGCAACTGAACCGCAAATGGATGGGGTGCGATCTGAATGTCCAATACAACCAGTGGGCCATCGGGCGCATCGAATCGGTCCAGCGCCGGTCTGTGGATCAATGGCTGGAAGTGGATCGCACTGTCGCCGCGCGACGGGAAAGCATTCGATGACATTGCAACAACTGGTCGCCATCGCCTCCGACAAAACCCGTTTCCAGGCGGTGGATGATTACATCTGTTTCGCGCAATGATATCTCGATTTCGCGTTCGGCGACAACAAACTTCAGGCGGTCATCGTTTCACAAAACGAGCCGCACTATCGCTTCTTCCAGTATAAACAAGACGGACATTTCAACATCACCCGTCCGATCAATTCACAACTGATGCTCGAAGCGGATTGTTCCGAACGATTGTCGCGGGATTTTCTGAACGCCGTGGATCACGCCGCCGATCTCCGCGCCTCCGATCACGATCCCCGCGCCCTCATCCGCAACGGCATTTACACGATCCAGCAGTGCATCGGCGCGGCGCTGGACGCACTACCCGCGGGTCGTTCCAACGCCGCCCGAAAAATCAACGGCGATCTTTTTGAACGATGTGCAGCGCAAGAAAACGTCACGACCGGATCGCTATGGTATCAATGCGACGTTCCTGCCCGGCCACTTCAAGGGGTACACCATCAAACTCAATCCGCTCGACGGTGTTTATTACTGCGACATGCGACCCAACATGGCTTGCGATCCGTTGCTAAACCAACACATCCGAACCATCGATCACTTCTTCTGCACTGATCTGTGGCGATTTGCGAAATAACCCCCCCCCGACATATCCATGCCGGGCTGGAAAATGGGGTCCGAAAAAAACGAATCCGATGCTTGCGACCACCAAAGTCACCCCCCGATTGGGCCGATGATCCTTTTGTGAGCGACGCGACCGGTAGTCCCGGAGTCATTCCGTCGTCCGTTGAGCAAGGGGTCGGATTCACTATGGCAATCTCCGCGTCTTCAACCGCGCCGGGCAAGGTCGTGCCGCATCGCGCGTGGGACGATGTGTCGGTGCGTGTGAAAATCACGCTGGTCGCCGCGGTCGCCTCGGTGTGGGGCACGGCGGTCGGCGTGGCGGTCTCGCAGTGGCATCTGGGAACCCTGGCGTTGCTGCTGGGTTGTGCGGTGGTGGCGCTGGCGACGATCATGCTCGGCCGAACGTGGGTCGCGCAGCCCATCGAGGACATCGTCGTGCAACTCCAGCGGATCACCCGCCCGCAGCGCCCGCTGAGCACCAGCAAGCTGCCGCGTCATCGCAAAGACGAGATCGGCCAGCTCGCCCGGGCGGTGCATCAGATGAACGTGCAATCCCGACGCGATCGCGTCGATGCCGGTCAGCTTCGGCGAACGCTGGACAGCCGCGTCGAACACGCCACCCGTCGCGCCACGGCCCAGTTGTCGCAACTGGCGATGCGCGATCCGATGACCACGCTGGCGAATCGGCGGTTCATCGAACATCATCTCGAAGATCTGGTGCAGACCTGCCGCTCGTCGCGCACCGATCTGATCTGCGTCATGATGGACCTGGACAATTTCAAGCCGATCAACGACACGCTCGGCCACAAGGCCGGTGACGCGCTGATCGGCGCGGTGGGACGGATCATCAAGGCGTCGGCGCGCGAGCAGGACTATGCCGTGCGAATGGGCGGCGACGAGTTCGCGGTGTTCATGCCCGGCTGCGACACGGCGCGGGCCGATCAGTTCGCCGCCCGCCTCCGCGTACTCATCAAGGGACAGGCCCAGACGCTGCTGGGCAACGAACAACATCTTGATGTGTCGGTCGGCATCTCGTCATTGCTGCGTGACGGTGTGAGCAACGGCTTGCACCTGCTGGAAGTGGCCGACGACCTGCTCTATCAGGCCAAGAGCGCCGGCAAAGGCCGCAACGCCGGGGCATAGACAAAGCCGCGACCGGTGGTCGCGGTCCCCCTTCAATGCACCAATCCCGCCCCGGCCCCCGGCATATCCATTCCTTCATCCATCGCCTCTTCC
>JBAYVY010000136.1:0-8984 GCA_041674345.1 Phycisphaeraceae bacterium
AACAACGGTTGGGCGACGGCGACCTCCATCTGCAACTGGTCGCTGAAAAGCTCGACGATCTGGCCGTCATATGCCTCGCCGCCGATCAGTTCCATCGCCGCCGGACGAGCGCCGCGGAAGGTGACGGAGAAGTAACGGAGGCACAGACCGATTTCCTTCGCCAGATCGTTGAGGATCGGGCGGGTGGCTTCAAACACGGCCCGGCGCACGTTTTCACGACGGGTCGAACCGAACAACGGCTCATCGCTTTCACCCTCGGCCCCGTCGGCGCGACCCAGTTTGCGGCGAAGTTCCGAGGCGTCGGCCGGCGACAGGTCGAGGCGTTCGGCGACCGCGCGATTGAGCGACATGCCGCCGATGTCGATGGTTTTGAAAAACGCGACCTGATGGCCGCGCAGAATGAGCACGGAACTGGCGGAGCGGCCGACCTCGGTGAAAACGCGCACGTCTTTCATGTCGGCGGCGCGGCGGCTGGTGCGGCCCAGGCATCGCGCCAGCGCGACCGGAGCCGGTTCCAGCGCGATCGGTTCCAGGCCCGCCTCGATCAATGTTTCGATCTGCTGCCGCAGACGGTTTTCGGTGACGGCCATGATAATCAGTTCGGCGCGGACTTCCTCACCGTGACGCACTTCACCGGCGTTGAGGTATTCGACCTTGGCCGGTTCGGTGCCCAGCGACAAGCGATCGGCGGCTTCCCACTGCACGGCCTGCGCCAGTTCGGTGTCGGGCATGCGAGGCAGGCGGATGTTCTTGTAGGAAATGAGGCCCGAAGGCAGATTGGCCGCGACGCGGCGGCCCCTGAAGGAACCGGCTTCGAGCAGCTTGCCGATGCCCTGCACGATGGCCGCCTGTCGTTCGGGGCCTTCCACGGGCAGTTCATCGGCCAGGGCGAATTGCCCGCTGGCGATGACCGACAGCCCCGACGCGGCGCGGCGAAGCTGGAGCATCTTGATGCTGCCGGCTCCGATGTCCAGGCCGATGGGACTGAGGTTGTTGTTCATCCATGAAAGCACGAATTAACCTCCGGTCACAGGGGTGACGCTGATTCTTCCGGTGATGGCGGTGACGGTGACGCGGTAGCGCTGCGTCCCCGCGGTGATGTCGATGGTCCCGCCGGACGACGGAGCGCCCAGATCATCGAAACTGATCGTGGTGTTGGTGAAGCTGACGGTGCCGAGCGCGGCGGCGGGAAACCGCGAGCCGGCGCCGAAGGGAACCTGATACGTTCCGCCCAGCCACGGCGCGCTCAGCGTGTTGCCGGCGGCGTCGGTGACGCGGTAACGATTGTTGACGGTGTCGAAGACGACCTTGCGGGTCGTCTGATTGGCGATGGCGTCGTTCTGCGCGAACAGCAGGTCGGCGACGACCGTGCGGGCGGCCCCCTGGACTTCAAACGTCGCCGAGGAACCGACCTGCGGCACGACCAGCGCCGCGACGATGCCCAGAATCAACACGACGAACAGGATTTCGACCAGGGTGAAGCCGATGCGAATGTGCGATGTGCGATGTGCGATGTGCGAAGAACCCAAGGCGGCGCTCGAAGACTCGCTCCGCCTTGGCTTGGGGACATTGCACATTGCACATCGCACATTGAACATCACACAGACTCCATCAGGTTCACATCACTCACAAGCCGCTCACTCTTTGGCGGCGGCGTTATCGACCGTTACATGGACCTTGCCCGACGACAGAAGGTCTTTCAATTCTTCGACCTTTCGGTTGAGCAGCTTAAGCTCGTCGATCATCTGATTACGCTGCGCGCCTTCATCGGGAATACCCTGCGCGAATGCGGGCGTGGCGATGGGGTCGATGCCGGAGGCGGACCAGGTGGTCCACAACTGAAGCGCCAGCAGGACCGTCAGCGCGGTGAGGACGACGTTCAGATAACGCAAAGCTCTCATGGTCGAATCCTTTCGGGAATCAGGGTTGCGAGGAAGCGGAATAGGAAACCAACCGCACGGTGCGGCCACCGCCGCCCCCGGAAGTGCCCCCGGAGGTGCCCCCGGAGGTGCCGGAGATCAGGAGGTTGATGGCGACCGGGCCGTCGCCGGTGGAGGACTTGTTATCGTTGCCCTTGCCTTTGTTTTTGTTGTTGCCGCTGTCGCCGTTGTCGGTGTTGATGGGGTTGATTTCGATGTTTCCGCCGAATGACAGGGGCAGGGTTTTAAGGGAAACCAGTCCGGCGTCGAACTTCATGGAGGCGTTGCTGGAGAAACCGACGGGGCTGATGTTGCTTTTGAGGTAGGCCGGTCCGCTGGAGACTTTCAGATCGGTGGAGTTGTTGTAATAGAGGTTGCCGCCGACCATGAGGGAGAAGTAGCTGTCCTGTCCCTGGACTTCGAGTGTATTGCTACCGGGGTAGAGGTTTCCGCGGACGACGAGGATGCCGCCCTTGATGACCAGATCGCCGGTGAGGTTCATGTCGCCGGCGACGACGACAACGCCGAGGGGATTGTCGGTCGAGACGGGCTTGAACTCTTTTTCCAGGTTTTTGACATCGTCGGGCTGAACGATCTGTGCCTGGTAAGTCTGTCCGTTGTAGGAGTACTGCGTGAAGGTGTTGAGATTGAGATCGGGCGGGGCGTCGATGGAAGCGAGGGCTTCGATGGCGCCATCGACGCGACCGAGGTTGAGGATGGACCCGGATGCCTGGAGGTTTCCCTTGATGTGGGCGAGGTTGATGACCGTGCCGTACACGGCGACATCGGTGTTGTAGGTGTTGGCGGAGGCGAGGATGGCGAAGCCGGGGCTGCTGTTCATCACGGTGCCGGCGGGCATGAGGTAGGTGGATTGCGAGGTCGTCAGCGAGATGACCAGATGAAGATTTTGATTGATGGCCGTCGCGCCGCCGGTCGAGTGTGTCAGGCGGCCGGTGCTGTCGATGCGATATTGTCCGTCGCCCAGATCGGTGATGACGACATCGTAAGTGCCGTTCAGTCCGGTGACGGAGCGATGGGTGACGCCGGACCAGACCGATTCGCCGGGCGGGGGCTGATGGAAACGTGCGATGGCTTCCTGGAGGCCGCTCTCGGCGAGGTACATCGCCTGCCGGCGATCGACGAGATTGGCCGAGGCGCGTGAAGCGGCGGGCAGGCCGGCGATGATGGTCATGCCGATGACGAAAGCGATGGCGACGGCGGCCAGCGTCATCAGCAGCGCGACGCCGGGGCGATGGGGAGTTTCGAGTTTCGGGTTTGGGGTTTCGAGTTGTGGGTTTGGGGTTTTCATCATCCGCCTCCCGTGCCGAAATCGACGGTGGTGTCCGGGGCGCGAACGGTGGCGCAGATGGTGACGATCCGCGAGGTCGCGCCGACGGAGGTTTGGGTGGTCATTTTGATGAAGACGTTTCGGAAGTTGGGCGAGCCGAGCGAGCCGTTGGTGACGGTGACGGTGAACCCCGTCACGCGATCGGCCAGCGGATAGGCCCGCACACCGGACGCCGCCCGGAAGCTGGAGCCGAAGTTGGCGGCTCCGACGGCGGCGGCCACGAACGCGGGGTTGGACACCTGGCTCTGTTTCTGCGCGGTCGTCAGATCGGCGCGGTGGAGCGTGAGCGTTTTAAGCTGTGAATCCCAGGTCAGAACGGTCAGTTCCGAAAAATTCACCTCGCCGGGAAACTGGTCGTCATCGGTCCACAACACCAGATCGGTGTAGCGCGAGCCGGTGCCGGGCGTGTGGGCGCTGACGATGCGCCGCCCGCCGTACACCATCTGCTGAAGCTGATGGCTGAGGGTGCGCATGGCCTGAATCTGATCGCTGAACTGATCGCGGCTGTCCCACGCATTGGCCGCCCCGGCCAGCAGCGCGGTGGTCGCCAGTCCGACCATCGCCACGCCGGCGACGGCGAGCATGAGTTCGAGGAGGGTCATGCCGCAGCGGCAAATGACGACCCCCGGAAGTGAATGACCAATAACCCATGACGAATGACCAAATAAATTCCAATGACCAATGACCAAAGCAGAACGCCGATCCGCCTTGGTTATTGAACATTGAGGATTGGTCATTGTTTGGTCATTCGTCATTGGAGTTTGGTCGTTCTCGTCGTCATTGGTATTGGGTCATTGGGAAGAGTCATTCCGCATAAAACAACCGCCCCAGCGTCACCGGCGCCATGCCGGCGAATGTGACGGTGGCGGTGGCGCGACAGTATTTCGGCGCGTCATCGGCGGTTTCCGTGCCCAGGGGCAGCGCGATCTCCACCGAGCCGACGCCGAGCGTGAAACCGACCAGCGTCTCATCATTCAGCGGCTGGCCGTCGATGCCGGTGATCGCCAGGCCCGATTCGTTCCGTCCGTTGTAGGTCAATCGCTCGGTGTGCGTGAGCGTCGCCAGGCGTTCGAGCATCTGCGTCGCCAGTTCGGCGGCGACGGTGCGGCGGGCGTCAAGCTGCTGCTGCTCGGCGGCCAGCGAAAACGGCATCACGATCGCGGCGGTCGTGGCCGTGAGAATCACCGCGGAAACAAGCACTTCGAGGAGCGTGAAACCGGAAATGTGCGATGTGCGATGTGCGATGTGCGATGTGACAGAGGCGGAGCCGTGACGGCGATCCGACTGTCTCACATGGCACATTGAACATTGAACATTGCACATTTTAATAGTTGAAGTACGCGGCGCCTTCGCTGTCGGTGCCGGCGGCGTCGGCGGCGAGTTTGAGCGTCGTCGGGTCATACACCCACCCATGCGTCCCCGCCGCCTCCGAGGGAAAACTTCCGGGGACGGCGGCGACGCGGACGGTGGACAGGGCGTTGATCGGGTTGTCGGGCATTCGACGCAGATAAGGCCCCAACGGATACGAGGCGCTGGAGGCCGCGCCGACTTCGCCGGTGCGGTTGGTCGGACCGGTCAGTTGCGCGATGAAGGTGTCGCCATCGGGCGCGGCGGAGGTGTCGCCGTTGGGATAGCCGGGCGCGACCCCGTTGTGCTGCGCCTGATAAATGAGAATCTGGCTTCGCAGGAAACGCAGGTCTTCCTTGAGGACGTTTTCGTTGCTGGTGCGGGCGGCGTTGGAGAACTGCGGGACGACCAGCGCGCCGAGGATGCCGAGGATCACCACGACGATCATGATTTCGACGAGAGTGAACCCCCGGAAGTTACGGCGGGGGCAATTCATTGCCCCCGCAAACGCGGAATGACGAATGACGAATGACGAATGACAAAACAGCGAAGAGCGAATGTTTCGACATTCGACATTTGTCATTCGGCATTCATTCGTCATTCGTGGATTCGACATTCGTCATTCCGAGTTTGCGTCCGTCGCTCCCGGAACCGCGCCCGCATCCGTGCGGGCCAACATGCTTATCGACGAAAGACTTGTGTCGGTTAAGCGCTTTCAGAGAAAAAGCCCGGCTTGGGAACGAATTGAGGGCCGGGCTTGCAAAAGGTCGCCCCGGCGGTCAGGCCGGGGCGATCGGATCATGCGATCTTGTGCGGATTAGTAGGTGACCACATCGTTGGTGGTGTCCAGGCCGAGCTTGGTGGCCATCGCGGAGGAGACCACGGCCTTGATCGCGCCGGTGGTGTTGTCATATGTCCAGCCGACGCCGGCGGCGGCGGTGGCGGCGATGGTCGAGCTGTTCTCGACCGGATTGATCGGGGGCTGCTGGAGATAGGGGCCGAAGTCACCGGCGAGGTCGCCATCGGTCGCGGCGGTTTCCGTCGCCATAGTTTTCGAGATCATGGGGAGCCATGTGCTGGTCAGCGCGGGATAGGTGCCGTTGTGCTGAACCTGGAACAGTTCAAGCTGGCTGCGAATGGTCTGGAGCTGGCTGATGAGCGAAGAGCTCTTGGCCGATTCGCTGGCGTTGGTGAACTGCGGGATGACGATGGCCGCGAGGATGCCGAGGATGACCACGACGATGAGGATTTCGACCAGGGTGAAGCCGCCACGATGCTTGCGAGTAGTCATGTTCAGAGTCTCCGAAGGGGTTGGGTAGCGATGAGCCGCCATAACTGTTTCCGGCCTTGGGAACACATATTCCGGGCCGACGATTTCTTTTCACGACTCAGCCGATCTGCCTGCAACGGCAATCGGCTCCGAACCGTGCTGCATCCAACATCGTCGCATCGGCCGCTTCACTTAACTTCCGACTCGACGCCCCCGGAAGTTTTTTCCCCCGGCCCCCGGAAGTTTTTCCCGGAAGTTTTTTCCCGGCTTGCCGCCCCCCGGAACCCCGGAAGGATCCAATCGGCATGACAAGGGCAAGAACACGATATAACCGGCGCGGACGGCAAGCCGCCGGCGATGAATATGGGCTTGCCCCGCTTTCGTGGGCGATACAGATGGGATAAACGGCAGAGACGGAGGGACGGAGGGACGGAGGGACGGAGGGACGGAGGGACGAAGGGACGGAGGGACGAAGGGACGAAGGGACGAAGGGACGAAGGGACGGAGGGACGAAGGGACGGAGTGGGGAAAAGAAAAAACCGCAGGCCATTCGGCCTGCGGTTGGGGTGATCTTTCCTCACTTCGTCCCTACGTCCCTACGTCCCTCTCTTCTCTCCCTACGTCCCTACGTCCCTCAATCCCTTCGTCCCTACTCCCTCACTGCACGATCAGTTCGACGCTGTGGCTGGTCGGCAGGTTGAGGGCGCCGTGGGCGGCTCCGGCCGCGTCGGCCATGTCGCCGCCGGCGCTGTTCACCAGCTTCAACAACAATTCCGCCTGTGCCGGCGAAACACGATTGCCGAATCGCCGGGCGCTGGTCGCCAGCGCCCTGAGCATCGGAATCCGCAGGGTGCTGCTGACCGAATTGTTCAGCGCCACGCCGGCGATCGCCTGTTGCGCCTCAGATGAGTCGATCAGCGCCAGCACGGCGGCCGCGCCGATCGCCACGTCCTGTCGCTTGTCGGCCAGCGCTTCGATCAGCGCGCCCCGCGCCAGCGAGGCATCGAACAATTTGTTACCAGCCGTCGCCAGGTCATACAGCAAGCCGACCGAGGTCGCAGCGTACAGATGGGCGTCCTTGGCGTTGATGTCGCTGCTCTTGACCGCATCGGCGACCTGTTTGATGGCGTTGCCCAGCACGTCGGTGGCCGTCGAATCGGTGACCACCGTGGCCGACTGGCCGTTCATCAATCGGGTGACGCTCGCCACCTGGCCCGGCTTGGCGATCACGACCATCGGGGCGCCGGCCAGTTGCGCGTTGCCGGTTCGTCCGATCAGGGTCTGCTGAACCACGGCTTCGTCGGCGGCGACCACCAGCAGATCGACCGCCGCCCCGCTGCCCAGGCCGTCCACCACCGACGCCAGCGTATTGCCGCCGGCCACCTGATAGCCCGCCGCCCGCACCGAAGCGGTCACATCGCCCAACTGTTTCGCATCGTCACACAACACCGCGGCGGTGGGCTGGCGGCCCTGCAAGACCGCGCCGGCCAGCACCGGCACCACGCGGCCGGAACCTTCAAACTCGGCGGTCGGCTTGGCCGACGCCAGCGCGAACGCCGCCTCGTACCGAACGCGACGATCCGGGTAGTTCAACGCTTCGACCATCGGGGCCGCGTCGGCCAGCGTCGTCACCCCCGCCGTGCCGCTCAATGCCTTGATCGCGTCCAATGCCAGATTCGCATCGTGATCGGTCAGCGCCCGCCTGAGCACCGGCCCCACCCGCGTCGGCCCGGCCAGCACCGCGTAAAACAGCGGGCTTCGCATCTCCTTGCCGTAGGACGGATCGACCGTGCCGGCCGGCAGATTGTTGGCCCGGCGGAAATTGGCGGCGATCCACAAACTCAGCGCGTCGCCCAGATTGTCGTCCCGCTGAAGCGCCCGCCTGGCCGCCTGCATCGCCATCACGTCGCAATAGATCGCGGTGGGTATCCGCTGATAGGTCAGTTCGCCGCGGTCGTTGACCATCCACCGCAGGTTGTACGCCGTGTCTGGATGCAGAATCAGCGACGGCTGATGGGCGTAGTAATCCTCGCCCAGCCGGGCGAACAACTGCGCCGCCGACAAGTTCGCCGGCACGCCCTTGTTCTCCATGATCTTCGCAATCGCCATCCTGGCGACATCCACCGTCCGCTTGTCGGGCTTGGGGCTTTCAACCAGCGACTGAAGGTACGGCAACGCCCCGGCGTAACCGATGCTCCCCAGCACACGCGACACGTTCTGCTGATTCACCGGGTCCAGCGTCGCCATCGCTTCGCACAGCGGCATCACCACCGGCCGGCCCACTTCCACCATCGTCTCCAGAACATATGGCTGGAGCGACTTGGACTGGTCGTTCACGCCGGTCAGCACCTCAATCATCGCGGGCACGGCATACTCGCCGGCTTCCTTCAGCCGACGCACCGCGTTGCCCCGCGCACGCATCCCTTCGCTCAGCTTGGCCAGTTCCATGCGGATGCGTTCGGGATTGCGGATCACCGCGATCTTCGCTTCGTCGATCTTCCGCTCCACCGCGGCGGCGACCTGCGAGATGTCTTCGCTCATCTGCTCCATGCGAATGAGGTCTTTGGTGTAGTCCTGCGCGTAGGGGCCGGACTCGATCGCCGCCAGCAACGCCGCCGGTTCGACCTTCAGATCGACCAGCGCCTTGCCGTTGGACACGGCCAGGTCCGTCCGCGCGACGCGCGAATAATGGATCAAATCCTCAAAATACTGCTTGGCCTTGGCCTGTGATTCGTCCTGCGCCATGGTCGCCGCGGCGAACAGAAGGATACAGATCGTCGCACTGAACCCGATCAACGCTTGTCGCAATACTGACATGGATGCCTCCATCGGTAGGCCAATCGTCGCAAGTCCGTAACCATCACAGCCCTGCGCTCGGTGCCCGGGAGAACATGAAATGTAACCGCCGACGGACAAACCTGTCAAACCGCGACACGCCCGAATCGCCCCCGGGGGTGCATGACAGTTTTCGCGGGGAGATAGCCGACAAGATGTAGTGGTGGGTCGCCCCGGACGGCGATCCGACGGCAGCCAACGAGCAAGGAGGTTCCATCATGGCGGCACGGACGACACGACAAGCGGCGCGGGCGCGAATTCGAGC
>JBAYVY010000137.1:0-8980 GCA_041674345.1 Phycisphaeraceae bacterium
GTCGATGAAAACTGGGACAAGATCGTCGCGGTGGCCGAGGCGCTGCTGAAGTACGAAACGCTCAGCGCGGATGAAGTGGACGACATCATGGGCGGCAAGCCGCTGCACAAACCGTCGGTCAGCGAACTGCTGGCGAACGAAACGAAGAAGGCGACGTCCGGTTCCGGCGCGGCCAAATCGAAACCCGCCGGCGATGTCCCCGGAACCCCCGGCGCGATGCCGAGCCCGGCGTAAGGTCATTGGGTGATTGGGTGATGTATGATTGGGTGAAGTGACACCAGTGATTGCGTCACCGCACTGATCGGGCTTGCCTCTAC
The DNA here is from genome assembly GCA_041674345.1 of Phycisphaeraceae bacterium. Classification (GTDB taxonomy): domain Bacteria; phylum Planctomycetota; class Phycisphaerae; order Phycisphaerales; family Zrk34; genus JBAYVY01. Next base: position 318 of record JBAYVY010000137.1, read on the forward strand.
GCCTTCATTTCGGCACCCGGGTACAATACCCCCATGCGTCCCTTCCACCGTATCATCGTTCCGGTTCTCATGTTCATTTTGTCCGGTTGCGCACAGCCCCCGTCGGTCAGTCGCGTTCCCGCGGATTGGCGGGAGCGGGAACGGGTTGAGTTGCGTCAGTGGATGAAGAATTGGAACGTTTCCGACGGCGGTTCGGTCAGTTTGAGCGTCGATTCAGTGGCGCAACTTGACGACAAGGTATTGCTCATTGGCGGCAGTTACAGCACGACCGCCTCCATGCGGTCGGTGTTGCTGCGATCCGACGACGCCGGTCGGACGTGGCATGATGCCGGGTTCTGGCTGACCGGCTCGGCGACAGGGGATATTTTTGTGCTGGACGCGCAACATGCGTGGGCGGTGGTCAGTTGGATGGTCGAAAGCTGGGGCGCACCGTTCGTGGTTTTCCGAACCACCGACGGCGGAAAAACGTGGCAACGCGCCCGACAGAATTTGCCCATCGACAAAAACATCGGTGTTGCCAATGACTTCGGTATTTGCTTCGCCAGCCCCAATGATGGCGTAGCGTGGCTATCGGGCACCACCGGGATTCGTTATCACTACCTCACCACCGACGGCGGCATGACCTGGCGACTGGTGCATCACGTCGTGCTTTCAGACCGTGACGACCTGCCTGATCCTCCACGTTGGGAATATGACGACGGATCGACTCGCATCCTCGTGAGCAGTCCCGGAGAAGTCGAACACCATGTCATCGCCACGCTGAAATCTGAATACCGAATACGCGACGACGGAACCGTTGAACCTGCTGACAACCCGGCAAGGCGTTGAGGCAAGCCCGATTGACACGGTGACGCGACCATGGGGCACCGTATTGACATGCGGTGCTTTGTCGTTCCCGTTACCACATCAAACATCACCAAATCACCCAATGAACTCACGCCCAGCTCCATGCGTCGAGCATGGTCCATAGCAGTTGGCGCATCGCGGGGTATTGCTTGAATTGCTTCATTTCCTCCGGGGGCTGCACGGTGGGGCCGGTCGGGGGCATCACGCTGTTGTCGATCAGCGCGGCGACGCTTTGGGGGGTGGCTTCGACGTGATACTGGAGCGCGAGCACCCGGCTGTTTTTGCTGGTGAACGCCTGGTAGGGCACCGCGTCGGATTTGGCCATGTGGAGCGCGCCGGGCGGGAGGGTGAAGGTGTCGCCGTGCCAGTGGAAGGCGAGGAAGTGATCGGGCAGTTCGTGGAAAATCGGGGAGCGTGTGGCGGTTTCGGTCAGGTGCAGGGGGAAGAAGCCGATCTCCTGTTTGCCGGTGGCGTAAACGCGCCCGCCCATCGCCGCGGCGATCATCTGCGCGCCCAGACACACGCCCAGCACGTGCCTGTTCGCGGCGACGGCCTGACGGATGTATTGCTTTTCCTCGGTGAGCCAGGGGTAAAGTCGTTCGTCGTAAATGCTCATCGGCCCGCCCATGATGACCAGCAGGTCGATGTCATCGAGTTGGGGCAGCGGCTCGGCGGCGTAAAGTTTCACGTATCGCAAATCATGCTTGCGGTCGGCGGCCCACTCGGCGATGCCTGCCGCATCCTCGAACGGCACGTGTTGAAGACAAGTCATTTGCATCGGGCGAAATCCTTTTCAGAGAGCCAACAGCCAACAGGAAATAGCCAACAGCCATAAGCCACAAGCCAACAGATCAAATATGCAAAGGGGGGCATCGGGAACTCTCCCGCGTTATAGCCCTTCTGTTGGCTGTTGGCATTGTAATCATTCCTCATCGTTCAATCGCCATCGCGATCACCGTCAGATCGGCGGGGGTGATGCCGGCGAGGCGCGACGCCTGGCCCAGCGTGCCGGGTCGGAACCTGGCGAGGGATTGTTTGGCTTCGGTGCGCAGGCCGGGTATCCGGGCGAAGTCGTAGCCGCCGGGAATCTCGCGGTGTTCCAGTTTCGCCAGGCGTTCGTTCTGCCGGCGATGGCGCTCGATAAAACCGGCGTAACGCACTTCGCTCATCAACGCGAAAATCAACCGCGCCCCCGGAAGTTCATTTCCAGACAGTGCGCCTTCGCTGAGCTTCGCCAGCACGTCTTGTTCCGTGACCTGCGGTTGTTTGATCCAGTCCCACAGGCGTTGTCCGTCGCCGCCCGCGCCCGACGGGTGCGATTTGAGGTATTGTTCGAGCGCGGTCAGCGATTCGTGGCGTTGCGTGTAACAGGCCCATCGGACATCATCGACCAGCCCCCACTCGCGTCCGACCGGTGTAAGCCGATCGACGGCGTTGTCGGATCGCAGCAACAGCCGATGTTCGGCGCGGCTGGTGAACATGCGATAGGGTTCTCGCGGGGTTTTGGTCACCAAATCGTCCATCATCACGCCGATGTACGACTGATCGCGGCCCATGCGGATCAGCGGTTCGCCGCGCACATAGCGCACGGCGTTGAGTCCGGCGAGCAGGCCTTGTCCGGCGGCTTCCTCGTAGCCGCTGGTGCCGTTGATCTGGCCGGCGAGGAACAGGCCGGGGATGCGTTTGGTCATCGCGGTGGCGTCGATCTGATGGGGCCAGACCATGTCGTATTCGACGGCGTAACCGTATCGCAGAATCGTCGCGTTTTCGCAGCCGGGCAGGTGATGGACCATGAAGTCCTGCACATCGGCGGGCAGGGAAGTGCTGATGCCGTTGCAGTAGATTTCGTGGGTTTCGAGGGATTCGGGTTCGAGGAAGACGTGATGTTCGTCGCGGTCGGCGAAGCGATGGATTTTATCTTCGATGGAAGGGCAGTAGCGCGGGCCGCAGTCGGCGGTGATCTGGCCGTTATACATCGGCGCGCGGTCAAGGTTGGCTTTGATCTGTTCGTGGATGAGCGGCGAGGTGTGGGTGAGCCAGCAGGGTTTTTGCGGCATCAGGGGGAACTTGACGGTGGAGGGGAAATCGGGGGATCGCGAAGCCGCGAGCGGCTGGTGGGTCATGGCGCTGAAGGGGAGCGGGGGGGTGTCGCCGGGTTGTTCGGGGAGGTGGGCGAAGTCGATGGTTCGTGCGTCGAGGCGGGGGGGCGTGCCGGTTTTGAGGCGTCCGAGGTCGAAGCCGAGCGCGCGGAGGTTTGTGCTGATGGAGACGGCGGCTTGTTCGCCGACACGACCGCCTTCGGATTTTTGGGGGCCTGTGTGCATGAGGCCGCGCATGAAGGTTCCGGTGGTGAGGATGACGGCGGAGGCGGAGAAGGACGCGGGGACGGAGGGACGGAGGGAGGAAGTGAAGACCACACCGCGACAGATGCCGTTTTCAACGATGATCTGTTCGACGGTTCCTTCGAGGATGTCGAGGTTGGGGCGGGTGCGAAGGAGGCGTTGGACTTCCCGGGCGTAGGCGTATTTGTCGGCTTGCGCGCGGGGGCCTCGGACGGCGGGGCCTTTGGAGGCGTTGAGTGTTCGGAACTGGATACCCGCGGCGTCGATGGCGAGGGCCATGAGACCGCCGAGCGCGTCGATTTCGTTGACGATCTGTCCTTTGGCCAGACCGCCGATGGCGGGGTTGCAGGACATTTGTCCGATTTTGGTGACATCCATCGTGACGAGCGCGACGTTCCCCCGGAAGTTGTCGTCGCCGTCGGCGCGCAGGAGATTGGCCGCGGCCCAGGCGGCTTCAGCGCCGGCGTGTCCGCCGCCGATGACGATGATGCGGTAAGAATCTCGCATGGAGGGAAATTATAGCGGGGAAGAAGGATTTGGTGATTTGGTGAAGAGAGGAAGGCGTTGAAGCAAGCCCGAACGGTGTTGCGACGCAATCATGGGGTTACATCACCAAATCCTCCTCACGGTTCGATCATGGATTGTTCGTCGTTTCCGACGATGGTGACGGATTCGATTTCACCTTCGATGGTGACGTTGCCCAGGCCGTCCACGACGCAGACGGGGATTTTGCCGGCTTCCCAGTCGGCCAGGGGGAGCAGGGGCCAGCGGGAATGGCGGAAGCGGTCGGGCCGGATGGTGATTTTGGAACCGCGGTCATTGAGACGGTCGATGCGGATGCGCGGGCCTGCGAGATAGTGGCCGAATGCGACGGCACCCCGCGGGTAGAACGCCAGTTCATTGCCGACGTAGGTGTCGATGAAGCCGAAGGATTGTTCGCCGGTGTTGGAGAAGGTCTGCAAATCCCAGTAGCGGCTGTCGAGCGGCGGGACGACGGCCCCGGTGTACCGTCCGGTCAGATCGCGCCAGAGGTTTTGACTGACCCAGACGTTGGTGGTGTCGCTGGAACAGTGGCCGCAGCCGTAGGACGATTGGGTTTCGCGGATGCCGCTGGTCAGATCGGCGGTGACGCGGCGGGCATCGAAGGGGCTTTGCTTGCCGATCATGGCCGGCAGGAGCAGGCCGTTGGAAGTGTAGATGGAATAATCGTCCCATCCGGTGAGTTCGGCGATGGGCAGGGGTTTGCCGGTCCAGACGTCGGTCAGGCCGCTGGTGTCCTTGTCGATGCAGACGGCATAGTGATCGCCGAGCCACGCTTCGTGTTCGATTTTGGGCACGGCATGTCGGACAACATCGCGGCATTGGGTGGCGGTCTGTTCGTCGCCGGCGCGACTGAGCAGATCGGCGGCGGCGAGCAGCGCCATGATGCGTTTGACGGCGAGATAGGTTTGGCGGCGGGCGTATTGCACGGCGGGCGAGGCGTCGTCGATGGTGTTGGCGGTGCCTTCGGAGGGGAAGCCGCTGCCGTCGCGGTCGGTCCAGATGAGATACTGCGTCAGCGACTTGATGAACGCGGCATGTTGTTTGAGCGGCTCGTCGTCGCCGGTCCAGTGGCAGTAGGATTGACAGAGCAGGAGGAAGTCGCAGTTTTCCTCGACGGGCATGTCGTGGTGATAGGCCTGTCCGTTGGCGGTCAGTCCGACGCCCATGTCGTGGCTGAGGATTTTGCCGCCGGACTGGGTGTGGAGTTTGCCGTGGCCGGTCCACTGGTTGAGTGTGAGTTTCAGCAGCCGGGGCCAGCAGGTGAAGTAGAACAGCGCGACGTTGTATTCGACATCGACGGTGGAATGGTAAAGGCAGGAACCTTCCCAATTGCTGAACCATTCTTCGCCCCCGGAAGTTGAAGTCGCATCGCCCTCGACATCGCACCAGAAGGTGTTGGCCAGGTAACTGTGGAAGCCCTGGGCGATGATGTGGCGGCGGGCGGCGATGAAGGGGGCCTGTTCCAGCAGCTTTTCAAATCGGCGTGAATGGGCGAGGTTGTCGTCGCGCGTCGTCTGGGCGTAGGTCATCACCTCGTCGAGATTGGACCAGTATTGGTTGTATCGCAGCTTGGCGGGCTTGTGGCGCACCTGCATGATCGGCTGGGCGCAGTGCGTGCCCCAGATCAACCGCCACTTGGTCCCGCTGCCTTCCGGCGTGACCGGCAGATCAAGCGCCAGACCCCGCCCCCCGCCCCCGGAAGTGGAAGCGGCGAGCGGTTGTGCGCCTTCGGTGACGCTTTGCAGGCGGTCGAAGACGGTGACGGTGGGCGCGTCGGACGGCGCGGCATCAACGCGATGGGCGGCGTCGTAACCCGACCGTTCATATGTCGCAACCAGCGGCACGTCGTATCGCATGTCGATGCGACCTGACGCGACGGTGATTTGCGTGTCGGGGCGGGCGATGCGGATGAACAGCCGCACCTGCTCCGGCGGCTCGGTGACGGTGCGTTTGAGCCAGCGGACACGATGGGCCCACGTGACGCGCAGTTCGACGTACATCGCCGGCAGGAGACAGATTTTTTCGTTTTGGGGATAGAACGGGCTGTGCAGATTCAGCTCGAACTTCAGGCCGAGGTCCGGATCGTAACCGCGGAAGGTGATGGAATTGACGCGCTCGAATTGCTCGCAGGCGTAGAGTTTTTCACCGGTGGCCGTGAAGGGCAGGACGCGCTCGGAGCCGTCCGGTCGGATGATGCCGACCGCCAGATCAAGCGGCTGATCGAGAAAGCGGCCCAGCCCGGAATGAAGCACCCGCCGCTGATACGGCTCGAAAACGAAACCCAGGCGGCTACCCAGACGAGCTATTTGCCAGGTCATCAGTTGCATCGCGTTCGACTCTCCATATGGATCGAATCAAACATTGTCAGGGCAAACGGGCGTCGCGTCCAGCGAAGGAATCGCGCGGTGTAGGAATCGCCGCGAAGGCAATAAAAAACGCCGCTTGCGGCTTCGCGAAGCCGCAAGCGGCGGAGTGGTTGTTCAGGGGGGGACGTGGGCGGCGTTACGCTCCGGCGGCGAGCACTTCCTGCGCGATGTTGTTCGGCACGGAGCGGTAGGTCAGCGGTTCCATCGCGTAGGCGGCGCGGCCCTGGCTCATGCCGCGCAGCGATGTGGCGTAGCCGAACATCTCCGCCAGCGGCGCTTCGGCGGTGACGATGACCGTGTTGGCGCGTTGTTCCTGGTCGATGATGAGGCCGCGCCGGCTGGACAGGTCGCCGGTCACGTTGCCCAGGAACTCCTCCGGCGTGGTGACGACGACCTTCATGATCGGTTCCAGCAACACCGGCCCGGCCTGACGCACGGCTTCCTTGAAGCCGATCGAACCGGCCATCTCGAATGAGTTCTGCGATGAATCGACTTCGTGATACGAACCGTCGATGAGCGTGGCCTTGACGCCGATGAGCGGATACCCGGCCAGCACGCCGCTCTTGGCGGTCTGACGAATGCCGTACTCGACGGAGGGGATGTATTCCTTGGGCACCGAGCCGCCGATGATTTTGGACTCGAAGGCGATCTCGTCGGTGAATTTGAGTTCGTCCTCGGTGGCCTGCGCTTCGGTGTAGGGTTCGACGGTGAGCGTGACATCGCCGAACTGGCCGCGACCGCCGGACTGCTTTTTGTGCAGGCCGCGCGCCTTGGCGAGTTTGGTGATGGATTCGCGGTAGGCGACGCGGGGCTTGCCGGTGTTGACGGGGATTTTCAGATCGCGGACGAGTTTGGTTTTGATGATGTCCAGGTGCAGTTCGCCCATGCCGGCCATGATGGTTTCGCCGGTCTCTTCGTCGAAGGTGAAATGGAACGACGGGTCTTCGCGGTTGATGACGGACAGGGCGTGGGACAGTTTGTCACGGTCGGCCTGGCTGACCGGCTCGATGGACATGCTGATGACCGGATCGGGGAACTCCATGCGGATGAGCGTGATCGGATCATCGGGATCACAGAGGGTGTCGCCGGTGATGGAGTTTTTCAGGCCGATCAGCGCCACGATGTCGCCGGCGGTGGCGCGTTCGCGGGCGATGCGGTCCTTGGCGTGCATTTCATAAATGCGGCTGACGATTTCCTTCTTGCCGGTGGTGGCGTTGAGGACGCGGCTGCCCTTTTCGATCGTGCCGGAGTAAATGCGGGTGTAGGTCAGATCGCCGTGGCTGTCGCTGACGACCTTGAACACCAGCGCGGCGACCGGGGCGTTCGGATCATGGGGCCGGGTGAGTTGCTTGTCGGCATCGCGCGGATCGGTGCCCTGCACATCGGGCACTTCGGTGGGATTGGGCAGATAATCCAACACACCGTCGAGCAATCGCTGTACGCCGATGTATTTCAACGCCGATCCGCAGAACACCGGATGGCAGGTGAGGGCGAGCGTGCCCTTTCGCAGCGCGGCGCGGATTTCGTCGTCGGTGATGCTGTTTTCGTCTTCGATGAACTTGTCGGTCAGGTGGTCGTCCAGTTCGGCGGCCTTTTCGACGAGAATGTGATGCCACTTCTTGGCGGTGGCGACCATGTCCGCGGGGATTTCGCCTTCTTCAACTTTGCTGCCCAGTTCCGAGGCGTCGTAGAAATAGGCCTTCATGGTCAGCAAGTCGATGATGCCCTTGAACTCGTGGCCGTTGCCGATGGGCAGTTGCACGGCGATGGCGTTGCAGCCCAGCCGCTGGCCCAGTGAGTTGAAGCTGAATTCAAAGTCCGCGCCGATCTTGTCCATCTTGTTGACGAAGCAGATGCGGGGGACGTGATATTTCTCGGCCTGACGCCAGACGGTTTCGCTTTGCGCCTCGACGCCTTCCTTGCCGTCGAACACGGCGATCGCGCCGTCAAGCACGCGCATCGAGCGTTCGACTTCGATGGTGAAATCGACGTGGCCGGGCGTGTCGATCAGGTTGAGCGTCATCTCTTCGCCGGTGCGGGTGTGTTGCCAGACGCAGGTGGTCGCGGCGGACTGGATGGTGATGCCGCGTTCCTGTTCGTCCTGAAGGAAGTCCATCGTGGCGGTGCCTTCGTGGACTTCGCCCATCTTGTAGATTTTGCCGGTGTAATAAAGGATACGCTCGGTGACGGTGGTTTTGCCGGCGTCGATGTGGGCGGCGATGCCGAAGTTACGTGTTTTGTTCAGGTCGGCCATCGGACAGTTCCTCAAAATGGTTGGGCGGTCGTGCCGTTCGGCGACAAGACCACAAGCCGGGGGTGAACGGACAAAGCCGTCCATCATTTTTCAAGCTATCTCACAAGGTTGTGGAGGCAACCGTTGGGAGGAAAAAGCATACCGTTTATCGCCATACAGTCAAGTCGAACCGGGTGAGTGTAGGAACTCAGGAACTCAGGGTGCATGACAGTTTTCGCGGGGGGATAGCCGACAAGATGTAGTGGTGGGTCGCCCCGGACGGCGATCCGACGGCAGCCAACGAGCAAGGAGGTTCCATCATGGCGGCACGGA
>JBAYVY010000138.1:0-8947 GCA_041674345.1 Phycisphaeraceae bacterium
AGGAAATCACGGGCACGCTGCGCCGAAAACCCGTTCTTCACCATCAACTGCTCGGCTCGCTCCGCCGAAACGACCGCGCTTCTCCGCAATCCTGCGGCAACCTGTGCTTCACCGGACGCATACCCCTTTACTTCATCGAAATGGGTGAAAGCGAGGATCAACTTCGACTCGTTACCGCTTGCAACAAGCGTTTGGAGTACAGAACACGGGGCCGCCTGCATCGGCTGCGCCGCTCTGTTAAACTATGCGGCATGTCTGAAACTCCCGCTGAAAATGTTCATGCGCAGGTGCTGATCGTCGATGATGAAATCGGGCACGCCGAGGTCATGGCCGAGGCGTTGCAACGACTGGGGCACGTTTGCACGATCGTTCACGATCTTGCCGCCGCGTCCGAGGAATTGAAGCACGGCACGTTCGATGTCATCGTCACCGATCTGGTGATGGACAGCGAAACCGACGGGTTGAAGGTGCTGGAAACCGCCCGGCAGACGCAACCGAACGCCGAGACGATCATGGTCACCGCCCACGGCGACGTGCCCACGGCGAAAGCGGCGATCCGGGGCGGGGCCTACGAGTTCATCGAAAAACCGCTCGATCTCGAAGTGTTCCGCAATCTCGTCAATCGGGCGGCGCAAACCGTGTTGTTGCGAAATCAGAATACCGCGCTGCGTCGGCAGGTCGATGACAAGTTCGGGCTGGAAGGCATCATCGGCAGCAGCCCGGCGATCCAGCGTATTCTCACGACGATTCGCCAGGTCGCGCCGTCCGACATTCCGGTACTGGTCACCGGCGAATCGGGCACGGGCAAGGAACTGGTCGCCCATGCGATTCATAACAATTCCAAACGGACGAAGAAGCCGTTCAAGCCGGTGAACTGCGCGGGGCTGAGCGCGTCGATTCTTGAATCGGAATTGTTCGGCCACATCAAGGGCGCGTTCACCGGAGCCGACAAGGACCGCCAGGGCGTGTTTGAATACGCGGACGGCGGCACGCTTTTTCTCGATGAAATCGGCGACATGCCCATCGAGATGCAGGCGAAATTGCTGCGGGCGCTGGAGTCGGGCGAGGTGGTGCGCGTCGGGTCCAATGAGCCGCGCCATGTCGATGTGCGGCTGATCTCGGCGACCAATCACGATCTGGACAAGCTGATCGAACAGGGCAGGTTCCGGGAAGATTTGATGTTCCGCATCAAGGGCGTGCGCGTTCACATTCCGCCGCTGCGGGAAAGACGCGAAGACATCGGCCCGCTGGTCAGGCATTACGTCGAACGGTTTTCAAAGAAACTCGACAAGCCGGTGAACCGCGTGGCGGATGATGCGATGATCGCGCTGACGCAGTACCCCTGGCCGGGCAATGTGCGGCAGCTCATCAACGTGGTGCAGAACATGGTGATCGTCTGCGAGGGCGAGGAATTGCGGTTCGCGCACATTCCGGTGGAGATTCGCAGCGATGCGGATGCGGACGCGAGCGGCGGATCGCTGGCGGGGTTGCCGCTGGATCAACTGGAAAAGCACGCGATTCGCAACACCCTGCGACTGGCCGCCGGGAACAGGGAACAGGCGGCGAAGATGCTGGGCATCGGGGAGAGGACGCTGTATCGGAAACTCAAGGAATACGGATTGAAATGACGAATGACGAAACTCGAATGACGAATGAAATTTCAAATGCCAATGTTCAAACGCCGCCCCCGGAACGCGATTACGATTTGGAGGAGCGCACGGCGAAATTCGGGGAGTGGGTCATTCGATTCACGAAAGCGATACCCGTTAATCCCGTAACCGGGTCTTTGATAAGTCAGGTTGTGCGATCCGGTACAAGTGTTGGCGCCAATTACTGCGAAGCCAATGATGTGGAGACAAAAAAGGTGTTTCGACAGAAGATAGCCACCTGTCGCAAGGAAGCGAAAGAAACGAAGCACTGGCTGCGAATGCTGGCGGTGGCTGATGAGAACACAAAAACAGAAGCACGCAAACTGTGGCAGGAAGCCAAGGAACTTAATCTGATTTTTTCAACTATTCACCGCAACAGTCGCATCTGATTTGGAATTTGATATTTGAGATTTCATTCGTCATTCGAGTTTCGTCATTCGTCATTCAAGGGCAATACATGCAACTGCCTTATCGCATCGGCCACGGCTTTGACTTACATCGTCTCGAACCGGACCTTCCATTGGTCATCAGCGGCGTGAGGATTCCGCACTCGCGCGGCTGTGCGGGGCACAGCGACGGCGATGTGGTGTATCACGCGGTGGTCGATGCGATCACCGGCGCGCTGTGCGAGCCGGACATCGGGCAGTTGTTCCCCGATAACGACCCGAAATGGAAAGGCGCGGACTCGAAGGTGTTCGTCGCGGAAGCCGACCGGCTGATGAGGCAGCACGGTTATGAAATCGGCAACCTCGATGTCACCGTGATCTGTCAGACGCCCAAGCTCAGCCCGCACAAATTGCAGATGCGGAAAAACCTGGCGTTTTTGCTGGGTTGCGACATTTCGCAGGTGAACCTCAAGGGCAAGACCCACGAACACGTCGATGCGCTGGGCGAGAATCGCGCGATCGCGTGTCATGTGGTGGTGCTGCTGGTACGATCGGGAACTGAACTTTTGCAAAGTTCGGTTTAACCACAAGAGGACACAGAGTCCACCGAGTGAAAGACAAGGGAAAATACAGCCACAAATCTTCTCCGTGTCCTCTGTGATCTCTGTGTTGAAATATCTTTTTTACTTTCGCGAAAGTTCCGTTGGAAACATAAGTTTCGGGTTTCGAGATCAACCGATATGGCCGCCAAAAAAACAACATCGAAAACTTCCGGGGGCGGGGGTCCGGTGACGTTCGCGGGCACGGAGCGCATTGTCGTTTTGCACGGCCCCGAACCGTACAAACGCGCCGACTATTTGCAGCGGCTGGCCAAAGCCACCGCCGAGGCGACGGGCCATGAGGTTGATGTGCTGACGTTCGACGGAGCCGCCGTCGATCTGGCGATGGTGCTGGACGAACTGCGCAGCGTGGGGCTGATGGCGCAGCACAAAATCATCGTGGTCGAGTCGGCGGACGAGTTCGTCAAAAAATACCGCGACAACCTTGTGCGATATGCCGCGAACCCCGAACCGACCGCCACGCTGGTCTTTCGCGGCGAGACCTGGAACAAGGGCAATCTCGACAAGCTGATCGAGAAAGTCGGTCGCATCGTGCCGTGCGAGCCGGTGTCGAAGCAGCAGGCGATCACATGGATCAATATCACGGCGAAGACCAAGCACGGCCGGCCCATCAGCCCCGCCGCCGCGGCGCTGCTCGTCGATCGGCTCGGCACCGACCTGATCCGCCTCGACAGCGAACTGGGCAAGTTGGCGGCTTCGGGCGACTCGGCCCGTCCTATCGACGTGGCGGAGGTCGAACAACTGGTCGGGCGATCCAGCAGTGAAAGCGCCTGGCTGTTGCAGGAAGCGATTCTCACCGGCAACCCCGCGATCGCGCTGGACAAAGTGCGGGAACTGGTCGAACTGGCCGGGCATCACGAACAGGTGCTGATGATCGCCGCATCGGACATGATGCGTAAGATCGCCCATGCGGCCCAATTGCTGGCGGCGAGACAGAATGAGTTCGCCATTTGCAAGCAACTGAAAATCTGGCCGCAGGATCGCCAGCGACCGCTCATCAACGCCGCACGCCGGCTGGGCACCCGCCGCAGCGCCGCGCTGCTGGCGCAACTCACCGACCTGGACGCCCGCGGCAAGACCGGCTTCGGCGACCCCCGGAACAATATCGAACGGTTTTGCGTTCAATTCGCACAGGCATTGCGATAGAATCGGGGCGATATGAATGACGAAAGAATGATCGGAGCCGACAGCCAACGGCCAACAGCCAACCGCCAGCAGATCACCCTGACGCCTGTTGGCTGCCGGCTCATGGCTGTTGGCTCAGGTCATTCTTTCGTCATTCGTCATTTATCCGCGTTCGTTGCGATTGCGATGGTTTGCCTGGCGGCCTGTCTGTCCGGTTGCGATGACGCGAACAAAACCACTTCCCCCGCCCCCGGAAGTGCCGGAAATGCCGCAAGTTCCACTGATGCCGGGTCCGCCGCAACCGCTTCGCAAAAAGCGAAAACGCCGGAGGACATCGCCCGCCAGTCCGAGCAATTCGCGCAGCGACTGGATCAGCAGCAACGCGCGTCGTCGCCTTATCCGCCGAACGCCGACGCGACACCGCCCGTGACGCCGGCGCGGGTGCAATGGCTCAAACCGCAATCGGCCCCTGTGGATGCGCCGCCTCCGCCATCCGCCGCCGTTGCGACGGATGGCGCCGCCGCTACACCGGCATATGCCGCATCGGACTTGCCTTCCCGCGCGGAATTGATTCAACGACTGGCCGATGATCTGAAGCCGCGCACCGCCGCTCAAAGCGCGGCGATTCGTCCGTGGCTGCAACGCGCGTCGCTGGCGGTGATTGATCCGGGGCTGGAATTGTCCAACGATGATCTCAAATCGCTGAGCGACGAAGATCGCCGGCTCGTGCTCGCATGGCAACGCACTTTTTCACAACTCGGCCGAACCCTGTCCGATGATCCGATCCCCGGAAGCCCAGGAAGCCCCGCAAATCCCCGGAAAAATCGCCAAACGCTCATCGACCTGGCCGATGAACTGGCCTCGCAGATCGCCGCGCAGCAACCGCTGGGCATCCGCTTAATTCAGCTCTGCACGCGTGTCAACGGGTATGGCGCTTACGATGCGATGGACAAGCCGGTCTTCCTGGCCGGGATGGAGCATCCGGTCATCGTTTATGCCGAGCTGGATCACTTTCGCACCAAGCTCGATGAGCGAAAGCGTCACACCGTGCAACTGTCGCAGGAGATGGTGCTTTACAATGAATCGGACGGGCTGCCGGTCTGGCGGCAGCGGCCGGTCGCCATCAACGATGTGTCGCTCAATCAGCGCCGCGATTTTTTCACCGTGCAGGTCATTCATCTGTCAGACCGGCTGACGGTGGGCAAATACATCCTCAAACTCCGCGTGACCGATGAAGTGGGCGCGTCGGTGGCCGAATCGTCGATCCCCCTGCAAGTCGTCGCGGATGCGAAACTGACGAATGAAAAATAGTGGGCCACGAAGGCGCGAAGACGCGAAGAAATACAACTATAAAACCGAATTTTCTTCGTGTCTTCGCGCCTTCGTGGCCCATAACTTTCCCAGCCCCTAGCCCCTGCTCCCTTCCCCCGTTACGATATCGCCCATGCAGCAACTCGCCGACGCCAAAAAAGTCGCATCGCTGATCGACGAACTGGCCGCGAAGGTCGCCGCCGCCATGACCGATCATCGTCCCTGGGCCATCGTCGGCATCCGTCGCCGCGGCGACGCCCTGGCGCAGCGCCTGGCCGGGCGGCTCAAGCCCGATTTCACCGGCGCGATCGACATCACGCTTTACCGCGATGATCTTTCCGAAGTCGGTCCCCAACCCCAGGTCCGCACCACCGACATCAATTTCGATCTGGACAACTGCAACATCCTGCTCGTCGATGACGTGCTGATGAGCGGGCGCAGCGTGCGGGCGGCGTTGCAATCCCTGCTCGATTTCGGCCGGCCTCGCCGCGTGAAACTGGCGGTGCTGGTCGATCGGGGCGGGCGCGAGTTGCCGATCTGCCCCGATTTCGTCGGCCTGTCCATCAACACCGATGAAACCGAACACGTCCGCGTCCGCCTTGAGCCGACCGATCCGTCCGATCAGATACTCCTGATGCCCAAACCCCCGAACACGAGATGAACTCGTAATGACGAATGACGAAATTCAAATGACGAATGAAATTTCAAATTCCAATGATTCAACATCGGGCAATCATCGCGATTATGACTTGGAGGAGCGGACGGCGAAGTTCGGGGAATCGGTGATCCGGTTTGCGAAAACAATACCATCAATCCTGTAGAGTCGTATCTGATTTGGAATTTGATTATTGAAATTTCATTCGTCATTCGTCATTCTCTCGCGTCACAATTTGCTCTGATCGACCGAATCCGTGAGGCAGCATATGGCACGAACAACCGCCGACTACGTCTGGCCCCACAAACATCTGCTGGGACTGGAAGACCTGTCGCCCGCCGATCTGCGGCATGTGCTGACCACCGCGCACGGCTTTGAATCGGTCTCGACGCGCTCGGTGAAAAAGGTTCCCGCGCTGCGAGGCAAGGTCGTCGTCAATCTCTTCTTCGAGCCATCGACCCGCACCAAGAGCAGTTTCTTCCTCGCCGCCAGTCGCCTGTCAGCCGATGTGCTTGATTTCACCGCCTCGATGAGCAGCGAGAAAAAAGGCGAAACGCTCCGCGACACCGCCCGTAACATTGAAGCGATGGGCGTCGATATCATCGTCGTGCGTCACAATCGCAGCGGGGCTGCGTATCAACTGGCGCAGCATGTCGATTGCCCCGTCGTCAATGCCGGCGACGGCCAGCACGAACATCCCACCCAGGGCCTGCTCGACATTTACACCATCGCCCAACGTCTGGGCCGAGCCGATTTCGACATGACCGGCCTGACCGTCGCCATCGTCGGCGACATCGCACACAGCCGCGTCGCACGCTCCAATATCCACGGCCTGACCAAACTCGGCGCGAAAGTGTTGCTCGTCGGCCCGCCCACGCTGCTGCCGCGCGGCTTCGAGCAAATGGGTTGCGAAGTGCATCACGATTTCGACGCCGTCCTGGGCCGCGTCGATGTCATCAACATGCTGCGCGTCCAGTTCGAGCGCCTCACCAGCCCCGCGTTTCCCTCCGTGCGTGAATACACCAAGCTGTTCGGCCTGACCACCGCGCGACTCACGCAAGCCCGCAAGGATGTGCTGGTCATGCACCCAGGCCCGATCAACCGCGGCCTGGAAATCGAATCCGCCGTCGCCGATGGCCCCAACTCCGCCATCCTCCAACAGGTCGCCAACGGACTGGCCGTCCGAATGGCCGTCCTCTTCCTCGTACACGGCGCGAGCCATGATCCGGCCGCGGCGTCCGCTGAAATGTGATCCAACAATCTTCAGAGTTTACGGTTTGCCGTTTGCGGTTAAAATCCCGGCAACATGAACCGCCAACCGCCAACCGCCAACCGCAAACCTCCGCACGGTCTCGTCGTCGTCATCTCCGGCCCGTCCGGCGTCGGAAAATCCACCATCGCCCATGCCATCGAGCAGCGACTGGGCGCGGTGTTCAGCGTTTCCATGACCACCCGCCCGCGATCCCCCAAAGACCGCGAAGGCATCGACTATCATTTCGTCGATGAACCCCGCTTCCATCGCGCCATCGACGAGGGCGAACTGCTGGAGTGGGCCAGGGTATTCAATCATCACTACGGAACGCCGAAGAAAAACGTTGAAACCCGGATCGCCCAGGGACACATCGTCATTCTCGAAATCGACGTGCAAGGCGCGATTCAAACCCGCGAACATTTTCCCGATGCGCTGATGATGTTCATTCTCCCGCCGACCGTCGAGGTGTTGCTCGACCGTCTCCGCAAGCGCGGGCGCGAGAGCGAAGACGCCATCCAACGCCGGTATCTCGAACACCAGCGCGAAATCGAACTGGCCAAGACCTGCGGCGTGTACGATGAGTTCCTCGTCAACGACGATCTGAACGCCACGATCGAAAAAGCGATCGCGATGGTCCAACAACGCATTCACCCCGTTTAGCGGGAGGCACGCGGTGCCCCTCTATTTCACACGCCAAAACATCCGCCTCGTCGATCAACTCGCCATGACCCGCTATCACATTCCGGGCATCGTCCTCATGGAAAACGCCGCGCGACACGTCGCCGATTACGCCTGCGCCATGCTCGGCCCCGACCGCATGGAAAAACGCATTCTCGCCCTCGCCGGCGGCGGCAACAACGGCGGCGACGCCCTGGCCGCGGCGCGACATCTGCATAATCGCGGCTTTGCTTCCGGGGGCGCGGTGAGTATCGCGACGCTGCGAAGTGACGACACCTACACCGGCGATGCGAAAACCAATCTCAACATCTGCCGCGCGATGAATCTGCCGATCACCGCCGCACATGACAACCCCATCGACGCGATCGAATCGCTCGGCCCGCACGATCTGATCCTCGACGGCATCTTCGGCACGGGTCTGACCGGCTCGGTCCGTCCCCCGTTCGACGACCTCATCCCCTGGGTCAACGAACAAGAATGCCCCATCCTCGCCATCGATATTCCCTCCGGCCTCGACTGCGATACCGGCC
Organism: Phycisphaeraceae bacterium; assembly: GCA_041674345.1. GTDB lineage: Bacteria > Planctomycetota > Phycisphaerae > Phycisphaerales > Zrk34 > JBAYVY01. Next base: position 8,207 of record JBAYVY010000138.1, read on the forward strand.
AGTCCCTCGGCTCCACCGTCGAAGCGCAACTCACCGTCACCTTCGTCGGCCTCAAGCGTGGATTCGCTGAGAAATCCAGCGAACAATACACCGGTCGCGTCGTGATCGCCGACATCGGCGCGCCCCGCGAACTCATCGAAGAACTCGGACAACCCTTGTGAAAGAAAATGATTCACCGCAGAGACGCAAAGACGCAAAGAAAACAGAAAGCATTTTTTATTTTTCTCCTCTGCGTCTCTGCGCCTCTGCGGTTAATCTTTTCAAATGAGTAAGACATGAACACCCAACCCGGCATTCACGGCCCGATGGCGAATCTGTACGACGTGTTCGTTGATTGGCCGGTACGCCTGTCGCGCGAAATGCCCGGCATCATCGCCTCGCTTCAATCCGTCAACGCCCGGAAAATACTCGATGTCGGCTGCGGCACGGGGCGGCACGTCAAGGCGCTGTGCGATGCGGGCTTTGACGCCTACGGCGCTGATATCTCGCCGGCCATGCTCGACGAGGCACGCCGACTGCTCGGCGACGGCTCACGCTTTTTCCAATGGGCGATGGGTACGCCACCCGCCGCAATTCCGGTCGCGCCGTTTGATGCGATCCTCTGCATGGGTAACGTCTGGCCGCAGATCACCGGCGAGGCGAACGTGAAAGCCGCCGCGAAATCATTGCATGATTTGCTGCGTTCCGGGGGCGGACTGCTGTTGATGGGCATGAAAGCCGTGGCGATCCGCAAACAGTCCG
>JBAYVY010000139.1:0-8854 GCA_041674345.1 Phycisphaeraceae bacterium
CAATTAGACACGACGTTTCTTGCGGGGACGGCAACCGTTGTGGGGGACGGCGGTGACGTCTTCGATGGCGGTGATCTTCAAGCCGGAGGCCTGGAGGGCGGTGACGGCTGACTCGCGGCCGGGGCCGGGGCCTTTGACCTTGACTTCGACCTCGCTCATGCCGACTTTGCGTGCCTTGGCGGCGACGTTTTCGGCGGCGCGGGTCGCGGCGAAGGGAGTCGATTTGCGGGCGCCCTTGAAGCCGACTGTGCCGGCCGAGTCCCAAGCGATGGTTTCACCGTTGACATCGGTGATGGTCACCTGTGTGTTGTTGAAGGTCGCCTTGATGTGGGCAACGCCACGGGTCACGTTCTTACGAATCTTTTTGGCTTTTTTCGCCATGTTTCACCTCGAAGCTGCGAGCGCTACGCGGGGCATTGGTTTGCGGGGGTAGCTCACTTCGGTTGGAGGAAAGGGGGACGCTGCGCGTCACCCGCTAAACGCGAACGCGATGAATCGCGTCGCCCGATCAATTATTTCGCCTTGACGCCCTTCTTGCCGGCGACGGTCTTCTTGCGTCCCTTGCGAGTGCGGGCGTTGGTGCGAGTGCGCTGGCCTCGTGTGGGCAGGCCGCGCCGGTGGCGATCGCCGCGGTAGCAGCGGATGTCGCGCAGGCGTGCGATGTTCTGTCCGGTCTGCCGGCGAAGCGCGCCTTCGACGACGTAGTTGTTGTCGATCAGGTGGGTGATCTTGGCCGATTCATCTTCGGTCAGCGAGTTGGCCTTGCGCTGGCCGTCCACGCCGACTTCGGCACAAATGGCGTCGGCGAACTTGGGGCCGATGCCGAAGATGTACCGCAGGGCGATGCGGATCGGTTTGGCGTCCGGGATGTCAACACCAGAGATACGAGGCATATGAATGCTCCTGATGCGCTTTGCGGGGTGCGGGATGCGGGATGCGGGGAGGGTTCTGTACGCGAACCGCATCCCGCAAACCGCACAGCGCCTTTATCCTTGGCGCTGTTTGTGCTTGGGGTTTTTGCAGATGATTCGGACGACGCCCTTGCGGCGAACGACCTTGCAATTCTCACAAATACGTTTCACACTCGATCTTACTTTCATAACGCACCTTCAGATGCCAAGCCGCAAGCGGCTGTTTAGTGGCGGTAGGTAATGCGACCTTTGGTCAGGTCATAGGGGCTGATCTCGACGGTCACTTTGTCGCCTGGCACGATACGAATGTAGTGCATTCGCATGCGCCCGGCCAGATGTCCCAGCACCTCGTGTCCGTTTTCCAGCCGAATCTTGAACATCGCGTTCGGCAAGGTGTCGGTCACTTCGCCTTCAATCTGTATTTTGTCCTCTTTGGCCATACACCTGCTGTTCTGTCAATTCGATCAATCGTTCAGTCGCGTTCCGCCGGGGGCGTGGACGCATTGGCTCGCTTATCTACTTCCGGGGGCTTACTTCGTCAGCACGTCGCAGCCGGTTTCGGTCACGGCGACGGTATGTTCGTAATGCGCGGCGGGCTTTCCGTCAGCCGTCACGACCGTCCACTGGTCGCTCGATACTTTCACCGCGTCGGAGCCGAGACAGCACATCGGTTCGACGGCCAGCACCAGTCCGGGACGCAATTCGATGTCGCCGCGGAGCAATTCGCGGCTGACATAGTTGGGCACCTTCGGCTCCTCATGCATTTGGGTGCCGATGCCGTGCCCGACGAACTCCCGCACAATGCCAAGCCCGGCGGACCGGGCGTAATTTTCCATCCGTCGGGCGATGGCGCTCCATCGCAGGCCGGGGCGGATATTTTCAATAGCGATCGTCAGAACGTGCTCGGTCGCCTCGCACATTTTGCGGACGGCCGGATCGACGTTTCCGACGAGAATGGTCGTCGCCGCGTCGCCGCACCATCCGTCGATTTTCACGCCGAAATCGACACTGACGATGTCGCCGTCCCGGATCATCCGCTTGTCGCTGGGGATGCCGTGGACGACCTGGTCATTCACCGAGATGCAGGCACAGGCGGGGAAACCTTCGCCGGGGCGGTAGGTGGGGTAGTTTTTGAACAACCCCAAACCGCCCGATTCGCGGACAACCTGTTCCGCGACGTCGTTGATTTCAGCGGTGGTCACGCCTGGCTTGCACATCGCCCGGCAGTTTTCCAGCGCCTTGCGTACCCACCGACCGGCGATGCGCATTTTTTCGATCTGCTCCGCTGTCTTGTAACTGATCGTCATGTTCATCGCCTGCGGGCCGCTCTCGTATCCAGCACCGCGTCAACATGCGGCGCTCTTTCCCGCCCAAACAGCCGGACGGGGGGGAATCCCATAATTTACCAAAAAAACGCCGAATCCGCCAACTCTTTTTCCCTCTCCCTTTTAGGGAGAGGGAAAAAGTCAGCCCCGCGGTCCTCGGATGCGCGGGCCTTTGCCGCCTCCGCCGGTGGCAAGGAAGCCCTGGTAATTCCGCATCAGCAGGTTCGCCTCGATGCGTTGCACAAAATCGAGAATCACGCTCACCGAAATCAGCAGCGCCGTGCCGCCGAGGAAGCTGGTCACCATCATGTCCATGCCCAGCGCCGAGTGGATCACACTGGGGATCACCGCGATGATCGCCAGGAACCCGGCCCCGACGTAGGTGATGCGTTCCATCACCCGTTCGAGATATTCAGCGGTGCGCGGACCGGGGCGCAGGCCGGGAATGAAGCTGCCGTGATCGCGGAGATTGATGGAAATGTCGCGCGGCTGAAACTGGACGGTCGTCCAGAAATAGGCGAAGAAGTAGATCATCGCGATGTAGAGGAATTCGTAGAGGAACTTGCCGGTCTGGACCTCATCGGAGAGGAACCCGGAGATTTTGCCCATCACGCCGGTGTGGAACGTTTGCCCCATCCAGCGGAAGACGATGTTCGGGATGATGAGCAGGGAACTGGCGAAGATGATCGGCATGACGCCGCCGTGGTTCACACGCAGAGGCAGATACGATTTCTGACCGCCGTAAACGCGCCGGCCCCGTGTGTGCTTGGCCTGCTGCACGGGGATGCGGCGCTGGCCCTGCGTAATCATCACGCAACCGGCCACCACGAAGATGAACGATGCGATCAGGAACGCCAGTTTCATCGGGCCGATCTTGTTGTCTCCGCCTTCGGTGGCGCTGAAGACCAGGTTGGGCCAGATGCCCGTCTGAATCGCGTGGGGGATGCGGGCGATGATCCCGGCGGTGATGATGAGCGAGGCGCCGTTGCCGATGCCGTACTTGTCCACTTGTTCGCCAAGCCACATCAAAAACACCGTGCCGGCGGTCAGGCCGACCAGGCCCGACACCCAGAACAGAATCGTACCCCGCCACGCGGCATAGACCAGCGGCGGATTGGTGTTCTGCATGGTGCTCAGCCACACGAACGCCTGAATGATGCACAGTCCGACCGTGGCGTAACGGGTGTATTCCTGAATCTTCTGCTGGCCCGCGGGGCCTTCCTTTTGAAGGGCCGAAAGGGAAGGCAGAACCGTGGCGAGCAATTGGAAGATGATCGCCGCGGAGATATAAGGCATGATGCCCAGACCGAACAGCGTGGATTGGCCGAGGTTGCCACCGGTGAAAATACTGATGAACTGCGCGAGCTGGCCGGCGGCGCTGCCCTGCTGGATCGCCTTTTCAAAAAAATCCTTCAGCGCGGCCTGGTTCACGCCGGGCAGCGGAATCCAGAACCCGATGCGATAGATCACCAACATGCCCAGGGTGAACAGCACCTTGTTGCGCAGGTCGGGAATCTTGAAGATATTGAAAAATGCTTTGAGCATGTCACCGTTCCCTGTGTCTTTCCCCTCTCCCTCTTGGGGAGAGGGAGTTTATCACGCCGCGACATTCGCCGATCCGCCGGCCTTCTCGATCTTCTCCTTGGCGCTGGCGCTGAACTTCGCCGCCGTCACCGTCAGTTTTTTCGTCAACGCGCCCTCGGCCAGAACCTTCAAAGGCAACGCCTTGGGGATCAGATGCTTGGCCGCGAGTTTCTCAGCGGTCACTTCCTCGCCCGATGCGAAGTTCGCCTCCAGCACCTTCAGGTTCACCACCGCGAACAGTTTGCGGAACAGGAAGTTCGAGAACCCGCGTTTGGCGATTCGGCGGTAATACGGCCGCTGTCCGCCTTCATACAACGCAGGCACCGAACCGCTAAAGCCCGAACGCGAACCGGCACCCTTGTGCCCGCGACCCGACGTCTTGCCCGTGCCCGAACCAGGCCCGCGCCCCAGACGCTTGCGCGACTTGTGCTTGCCGACCTGAACCGTGATTTCGTGAATCATTGCCATCACTGATTACTCCGACCGAAATTAAACACCGAGGTCACAGAGAACACAGAGAAAACCCTGCCGATCCGTTTGCCTTTCCAATCTTCTCTGTGTCCGCTGTGTTGAAAACCATTTTAAAATAGCGTTTTACTGAACGCTCGTCGCTTCACCAGCGCCGGTTGCTGTCGCGGTTGTTTCCACTGCGGCGACTTCGCCGCCCTCCTCACGCCGGCCCCGACCGCCGCGACCGCCGCGACCGCCGCCGCCCTTGCCGCCGCGACCGCCCTTGCCCGACTTCTGACCCACCGTGTTCACCGGGGCCTTGGCCTTCGTGTGATCGCTGCTGGTCGATACCGGGGCGTACTTCTCACCGGTTTCGATCTTTTCATCGACGATGGTCTTGTCGATCTGGACGCCGCGAAGATCGGCGATCTGGACGCGGGTTTCCAACGCCATCAGACCTTCCATCGTCGCCTTGGCCAGGTTCTTCTTGTTGGTCGAACCGTAGGCCTTGCTCAGACAGTCACGCACACCGGCCAGTTCCAGCACGGCGCGAACCGTGCCGCCCGCGATGACGCCGGTGCCCGGTGACGCGGGGATCAGCCGAATCTTCGACGCCAGGAAGCGGCCGGTGATTTCATGCGGAAGCGTGCCGCGGTTGAGCGCGACGCGCTTCAGCTTTTTCTTGGCTTCCTTCTGCGCCTTTTCGATCGCGGCGGGCACGCCCGGCGCTTTGCCGTAGCCCAGCCCGACGCTGCCGTGACGGTCGCCCACGGCGACCAACGCGCCGAAGCTGAATCGACGACCGCCCTTGACGGTCGCCGCCGTGCGATAGACGGCGATGGTGGTGGACTCCAGTGTCCCCTGCTGTGTATCTTCGAGAATTTCAGGTGCCATAGTCGGTCTCGGTTTGCGGTTTGCGGTTGGAGCCACGGTTTTAACTGCAAACCGCGAACTTTAACCCAACCCGCTGTTTGGGGCCTTCACAGCCCGATTGCTCCGTTAAAATTTCAGTCCGGCTTCACGCGCCGCGTCCGCCAGTGCCTTCAGGCGTCCGTGATACTTGTATCCGTTGCGATCGAAAGCCACGGCTTCGACGCCCGCGGCCTTGGCCTTCTCGGCCAGCGAGGCGCCGACCTGTTTGGCCGTGACGATGGTGGCTTCCACGCCCAATTGCTTGGTGCTCGCAGCGGCAATCGTCTTGCCCGCCACGTCGTCGATCACTTGGGCGTACAGATGTTTTTCGGAACGGAAGACGCTCAGCCGCGGACGGGCCGGCGTACCGAACACGTTCTTGCGAATGCCCCGCTTGCGGCGAAGCCGACGCGTATTTTTTCCAGCCACTGTGCTCATGTTCGTATTCCTATCTTCTCCCTCCCCCTCTGGGGGAGGGAATAAAACCTTATGAACCGCCGCCGGCGAACGCCTTGCCTTCCTTCTTGATGAGGATTTCGTCGGCGTACTTGATGCCCTTGTGGTTGTACGGTTCGGGCGGGCGCTGGGCGCGGATGTTGGCCGCCATCTGCCCCACCGCCTGCCGGTCGCAACCGCTGACGGTGATCTTGTTCTGATTCACTTCCACCTTCACATCGGCGGGAATCGCCAACTCGCGCGGATCGGCGTAACCCACGGTCAGCACGATCTTCTTGCCCTGCACCTTCGCGGTCCAGCCCACGCCGTTGACTTCCAGTTCCTTTTTGAAGCCCTCGCTCACGCCCTTAATCATGTTGTTGACCAAGGCGCGGGTCAGGCCGTGGTACGCCTTGACCTGCTTGGCGTCGGACGAGCGGGTGACGATGACGTTGCCGCCATCGACTTTGACTTCGACTTCCGGCCGGTGGGTGTAGCTCAGTGTGCCGAGCTTGCCCTTGACCGTGATCGCGCGGTTCGCCACCGTGACGGTGACGTCCTTGGCGAGGGCGACGGGTTTCTTTCCGATACGACTCATGGTTGCGTTTCCTTATTCCGTTCGGCTCACCCTGATCGTTCGGGGGACAGGGGCTTCCGGTACTCAAAGTTTCGGGTTCAAAGTTTCGGTTTTCGAGATTGTTTCATCCCTAGCCCCTACCCTAGCCCCTTTCTTACTCCACACTGCACAACAGTTCGCCGCCGACACGCTCTTCCTTGGCCTTGCGGTCGGAGAAGATGCCGCGGCTGGTCGAGACGATCGAGATACCCAGACCCGCCATCGGGCGAGGGAGGTTTTCGACGCCGCGATAGACCCGGCAACCCGGCTTGCTGATGCGGGTCAACTGGTGAATGATCTGTTCGCCGCGCGGTCCGTACTTGAGGTTGATGCGGATCAGGCCCTGCCGGCCGTCCTCGACGGTGACGTAATCGTTGATGTATCCCTCGCCCTTGAGCACCTCGGCGATACCGAGGCAAATCTTGGTCTTGGAAATCACCACGGTGGACGCCTTGGTCGCAACCGCGTTACGGATTCGTGTCAGCATGTCAGCGATGGGGTCGTTGACGGACATTTCTGGTAGCTCCTTTGTGCGTCCCGCGTTCTGCGGCTTGGGGCTTGCGGAAAAACAAGCCGCAGGACACAAGACGCAAGCCGCTTCCTTACCAACTCGACTTCTTCATGCCGGGAATCTTGCCCTGAAGCGCCAGCTCCCGAAGCATGATGCGGCTGATCTTCAACTTGCGGTACACACCGCGGCTTCGACCGGTCAACGCGCACATATTACGGATGCGCGTCGGACTGGCGTCACGGGGCAGACGCATCAGCCCCGCGTAATCGCCGTCCTTCTTCAACTGGTGACGCAGGTCGGCGTACTTCGCCACCGTCTTGCGCACACGTTCCATTCGTGTCAATGTGCTCTTGCATGCCATATGCTCAATCCTCATCTCGCTTGAACGGCATCCCCAACTCCGCCAGAAGAAACTTGCTCTTGGCCGGGTTGGACTTGCCGATCACGATATTCACGTTCAGGCCGTGGCTGTACTGAACCTCGGCCATGTTCACTTCCGGGAAGATACCTTGTTCCTGCACGCCGAAACTGTAATTCCCCGCCTTGTCAAAACTCGTGTCCGGCAAGCCCCGGAAGTCCTTGACTCGCGGAATCGCCAGCGTAATCAACCGATCCAGGAACTCCCACATCCGGTCGCCACGCAGCGTCACCATCGCGTGGGTCAGATACCCTTCCCGCGTTTTGAAGTTCGACACGGCCTTGCGACCGGCCACCAGCACCGGCTTCTGACCGCTGATCGCCGTCAGCGTCGCCAGAACCTGGTCCTTCACCGCCGGCTTCACCTTCGTGCCTTCCAGTTCCTTGCCCATGCCCACGTTGAGCACGATCTTGCTCACACGCGGCAGAGCCAGCTTGTTCGGGATGGCGAACTTGTCCGCCACCTTGGGCGACACTTCGCCGACAAATTTTTCTTTCATGCGTGGGGTCATATCTGTCATCCTCAACGCCGATCATGGCGCCGTCGTGAATCGCTTATTTCTTCACCTTTTTCAGCACGCTCAACTCGTCCCCGCCCCTGACCGCCACGCGCACTTTCGTGCCGTCGGCCTTCGTCTGGAAACGCACCCGCGTCGCCTTGCCCGTCGAGGGACTCACAGGCAACACGTTGGAGATGTGAACCGGCATCTCCTTCTCGATCCGACCGCCCTGCGGGTTCTTCTGGCTGGGCTTGACGTGGCGGTGCCGGCGGTTCACGCCTTCCACCACCACCTGATCCTTCTTCACCAGAATACGCAGAATGTGACCCGTCTTGCCGCGGTCGTTGCCCGCGATCACCTGCACCAGGTCGCCTTGTTTAATGTGTCGTGCCATTGTCAGTCTCGGGTTTCCAGTTATGCTTCCAATACGCTTTGCGGGATGCGGGGTGCGGGGTGCGTATTGATTCGCATACCGCAATCCGCAAGCCGCATACCGCTTACACCACTTCCGCCGCCAGTGAGACGATCTTCATGTAGTTCTTTTCACGCAGTTCACGGGCCACCGCTCCGAAGATGCGCGTGCCCTTGGGATTGCCTTCGGCGTCGATCACGACCACGGCATTCCGGTCAAACTTCACATAGCTGCCGTCGTCACGCCTCACGCGGGCGGCCGAACGCACCACCACCGCCGTGACAATCTCGTGCTCCTTCACTTCGCCGTTGGGCAACGCCTTCTTGATCGTGCAAATGACGCGATCACCGATGGTCGCCTTCTGACGGGTGAAACGACCGCGGGCGGTCGAGCCGCGCAACACACGGATGACCATCGCGGTCTTCGCTCCGGTGTTGTCGCACACATCGACATATGTTTCCGATTGAATCATGGTCAGTCCTCACACGGCCCGCGGGCCGCGCCTTGCAATCCTTCGTTACACAGCGGCGGGCGCGGCTTCGACCACGCGAAGCAGACGCCAGCACTTGGTCTTGCTGATCGGTCGGCACGGCGTGATCTCCACGGTGTCGCCGAGCTTCGACTCGTTCTTCTGGTCATGCACCTGGAACAGCGAACGGTGTCGCAGGTACTTGCCGTACTTCGGCTCCTTGGCCAGGAAGGTCACTTCGACCCTGCGGGTCTTGTCGCGTTTGTCGGACACGACTTTGCCAAGGGTCACGCCACTCAATGGCTTACGGGC
>JBAYVY010000140.1:0-8798 GCA_041674345.1 Phycisphaeraceae bacterium
AGTTTTTCGAGGGACACGAGGATGTTGCGATTGTCGATGATGCGGATGACGACCTTTTCGCCGTGCTTGCCGGGCATGGTGCTGACGCGCAGGTCGATGGGCCGGTTGTCGAGCATGACGTGGATGCCGCCGTCCTGGGGGACGCGGCGTTCGGAGATGTCGAGCGACGCCATGATTTTGATGCGGCTGACAACGGCGGCGTGCATCTGGTGCGGCGGGTTGATTTTTTCAAACAGCCGGCCGTCCACGCGGTATCGCACGCGCAGCTTGTTTTCATCGGGTTCGATGTGAATGTCGCTGGCGCCTTCCTGCACGGCGCAGTAAATCAGATAATTGACGAGTTTGATGACCGGCGAGTGGCCGGCCACTTCTTCGAGATTGGTGATGTCGGTGATCTGATGTTCGACGACGGACAGGTCGCCGGTCTGAAGGTCATCGACGATTTCATCAATGACGAAGACGTTGGCCGCGGGCAGGTAGGCCTGCATCGTGGCCTTGATGTCGTGGGCGGTGGCGGCGACGACCTGGACGGGGTATCCGGCGGCGCGTTCGATTTCCTCGATGAGGAACAGGTTGGCCGGTTCGGGCACGGCGACGGTGAGTTTGCCTCCGACGAGGAACATCGGCAAAACGCAGTGTTTTTCGACGAATTCGCGCGGCAGCAGTTCGACGATTTTCGGATCGGCCAGGCGGGGGCCGACGCGCGCGAACGGCACGCCGTAGGCGTCGGCGAGCGTCTCGGCGACCTGCTCCTCGGTGACGAATCGCATTTCGACAAGCACTTCACCGAGCAGTTTGCGATGGCCCTGCTCGCGCTGATGCGCCAGGGCCTGTTCGATCTGGTCCTGCGTGATGATGTTGCGGTCGAGCAGCAACTGCCCAAGCTGTTTGGCGGGGGCGGACTGCGCGGCGGCGCTGGTTTGGGTGTTCAGTCGGCTCATCGTGTTCTCACCTCAAGCTCTTGAGGGCTGTTTCCACGTCGGTATGCGTATCGAAGTGGTGTTCAAGGCGCGTGACATGGAGGATTCTTCGGACGTTTTCCGTGGGGCCTGCCAGTCGGAGCTGGCCCAGGCGTTCGTCGGCCTGTTCCTGTATCCACAGCAGCGTTTCCAGCGTCATCGAGTCGATGAACTCCGTCTCGTTCAGTTCAAGCACGAAATCGCGCCCGCCGTTCTCCAGACGTTCACTCACCAACTTCTTCAGCGGTTCCAGATCGTCGGTGGTGACATCGCCGGCGCAGCTGATGACGGTGACGTGATCGTAGTTTTCACTTTTCATTTTCATGTCGCACGACCTTCCAATTCCTGCACGATCAGGGACGGGCGCTGCTGGTGCATGCGAACCATCTGCTGATAAGGGGCGAAATCCAGCGTGACGAACACGCTCGCCAGCGCGGGGTCGAATTGCGAACCGGCGCATCGTGTGATTTCCTCCAGCGTCTGATCCAGAGGCAACGCCGAGCGATACGTGCGGTTGGAACTCATCGCGTCGAAACTGTCCGCCAGGCACAGCAGCCGCCCGAACAGCGGGATGTCGTCCCCGGCCAGCCGGTCGGGGTATCCGCGTCCGTCGTATCGTTCGTGGTGGTAAAGCACACCGGGGATCAGGTCCTGCATCTGCCGGATGCCCTGAAGGATGTGGGCGCCGATGCGGGGGTGGGTTTTGATGATTTCAAATTCCTCGTCGGTGAGTCGTCCGGGTTTGGTGAGGACGGCTTCGGGCACGCCGATCTTGCCGACATCGTGAAGCAGACCGGCGAGATAGAGGCGCTCGACGGTCGCGGCGTCGATGCCGGCCTTCTCCGCCAGTTGCCGGCCGAGAAACGCCACGCGTTCGGAGTGACCGCAGGTGTAGGTGTCCTTGGCGTCGATGGCGTTGACCAGGGACCGCAACGTGCCCATGAACATGCCCTGGAGGTCTTCGTAGAGCATGCTGTTGGCGAGAAAAATGCCCAGGTTCTGCGCCATGGAGGTGACGAGTTTGGAATCGACGCTGGACAGTTCGGATTCGTCGAGTTTTTCAGCGCCGAGGAGGATGGCCAGCGGTCGGCCGTCGGCGATGACGGGCACGAACAACAGGCGGCGGGCGATGCGCGTCAGTCCCGGAATGCCGAGGGATTCGGGATGATCGACGATGTTGGCCTGCGAGTCGATTTTGAATTGCGACAGCAGTTGCCGGGCGATGTCGGACAGTTCGGCGCGATCCGCCGGCGCGTCACCTGCGACGATCAACTGGCCGCGAAGCGACGCCAGCCGCTGATCGTCGTCGATCAACTGCATGGCCATCCAGCGAAGCCCGACGACCTGCTGGACCTCATCGAGGGATTCGCTGACGAAACGTTGATGGTCGCGCGTCACCGACATGTTGGCCGACAGCTTGTACATCAGCGACAGTTCTTCGTAGGTTTCGCCGAGTTGCGTGCTGAGTTTGTCCAGTTCGCGTTCCTGCCGCTGCTGCTGGTCGATGTCGTTGGCCATCCATGCGAGCGTGCGCGCCATCATCTGAATCTGCGACGCGGTGGACAGGGGACGGCGAAGCAACCGGCTCCGCGCGGCGGCGAGGTCGAGCCGGGCCTCGTCGCAGATTCGGGTGAATTGTTCGCTGCCGGCCAGTTCGGCGGTGAAGAACATCGCCAGTCGATAGCCGACGTTGCGGCGATGTTGACGGATCGGCAGCGGCGCGACCCAGCAACCGGGCCACAGCGCGACGATATCGCTTTCAGGGCAGCCGCGCCATGCGCCGCTCGCGGCGGCGACGGCGGCGGCGAACAACGGGGAGCGGGCGATCAGGCCCGCGGGCCACTGCGTGTCATCCACCTGTTGCGCGATGATCCGGCCCTGGTGGTTGATGCCCAGCAACGGCACACCCATCAGCGCACAGCGCTGGGCGAGCGTGCTTTCCTCGAACTTCTCAATGGGTACGACAAGTGGGGTCACGCCGGGTTTCCTGCCTGGTGTTCGATCAATTCCTGCACTTTGGCCAGCACGTCGCGCGGGCTGAACGGTTTGGACAGCACCGCGGCGATGTTGGTCGGATTCAGATCGTCTTCCGCCATCGCGAATCCGCGGGCGGTCAGCATGATGGCCGGTATGTCCCGGGTCGATTCGGTCTGTTTGAGTTTGACGCACAGTTCCAGCCCCGTCATGAAGGGCATCTGAAAATCGGTGATGACCAGCGCGGGATGATGCTGCAACGCCAGTTCCATCGCCTCTTCGCCGTCGTGCGCGGTGAGAACTTCGTAACCGGCGTTACGCAGCTTCAGCGAAACCACATGCAGAATGTGCGCCTCATCATCGGCGACGAGCACCAGCGGCTTTCCAGTGGCTTGAGGTTCCATGACAATCTCCTGGGGGGGCGCAACTTCCGGGGCGCGTCACCCGCCAAACGACAACGCCAATCATGCGGTGCCGTCGCTGATCGGCAACGTGAAGCTGAACGTGCTGCCTTTGCCGACCGCGCTGGTCACCGCGACTTTTCCGCCATGTACTGTTTCGACGATATGCTTGACCAAGTTGAGTCCCAAACCCGTTCCCTTGGCCATCTTCTTGTGGTCGGCGACCCGATAAAACTTCTCGAACAGATGCGGCATCGCCTCCGCCGGAACCCCCACGCCCGAATCGTTCACGTTCACCGTCACCGTCCGCGAATGGTCGTTGACCAGCGTGTCCACGTGAACCTTCCCGCCCTCCGGCGTGTATTTGATCGCGTTGCCCACCAGGTTCAGCAACGCCTGATAAATCATGTCCTTGTCGGCGTAAATCTGGTAATACAGCGGCGAAGTCTGCTCGTCCAGTTCAATGTTCTTCGCCCGCGCCTGCGGCTGCATCACGTCGATCACTTCCTTCACCACCGCCGGCAACGCCACGTGTTCCCGCTGAATCTTCACCACGCCGCTCTCGATCCGGCTGATGTTCAGAATGTTGTCGATCAACCGCGACAACCGATTGGTCTCGCCCTGAATGATGTTGTAAAACTCGGTGCGGGTTTCCTCGTCGGGCGCTTCGCCATCGACCAGCATTTCCACGTAGGCCTTGATGCTCGACAGCGGCGTGCGCAGCTCGTGGCTGACGGAACTGACGAAATCGCTCTTCATCTCGCTGATCTGCTTTTCACGGGTGATATCGTGCAGAATCGTCACCACCCCCGCCACTTCCGACTGCGTATTGCCCAGACACGCCAGCGTCACATCGTAAATATGCTTCTGCCCGTTGACGCCCAGCGCGTGTTCGACGTGCCGCCGATTGACCAGGTTCCCCGCCTCACGAGTGTCCTTCACCAGTTTCACCAGCGTCGGATCGCGCACGATCCGGTCGATCGGCTGATGGCGGGCGCCGTCCAGCTCGAAACGCAGCGCGCCCGCCGCCGCGTCGTTGGCCATCGCCAGTTCGTTGAAAGCGTCGGTCACCAGCACGGCATCGGAAATCGACTGGAGGATCGCCTCGGCGTGCTGACGCTCGGCGTCGGTGACACGCACCTGGATTTCCAGTTCCCGCCGTTGCGAGGTCAACTGTTCCACACGCTGGTGCATCAGCGACATGGATTGTTCGATCGCCGAACCCAAGGCCCGGAAGTAACGGCGCGGAGGACAGCGAACGGGCGGCCCATCGCGGTCCTGAAATGACTGAACGTAATGGCGAAGGCGATGAACGTCGCCGTCCAGCCGCGCGCCGATCAACAGGAAAAACAGCCCCGCCGCGATGATTCCCAACACTCCCGCCAGGGCGTAAGGCATCCAGGCCTGCCGCATGATCTGCGAGCCGGTTGTCAAACGTCCGACCAACGGAACCGCGGCCGACGCCGCCGTCACGAGGACGCACACGATCAAACTTTGTGACTTGCCGATCCCCACGATCCTGGATCTCCGTGTGGGTGTTGTTGATTGCGGATTGCGGATTGCTGATTTTCAAATCGCCGACCGTGTGATTGCCTGTTCACAAATCGAAAATCACAAATCGAAAATCATTCCGTACTGACTCCCGCGAGCAGTTCCTTCGCGCGCGCATCATTCGGGTTGGCTTTCAGCGCCTGCTGATACGCCGCGGCGGCCTCCGCTTTATTACCCGCGTCCTGCAATGTCAGACCGCGCATGATCCACGGCTGCGCCTGTCGCGGCGCGAGTTTCGACGCGGTGTCGAATTGCGCCACGGCGGCGAACGTGTCGCCCAGACGCCGCTCGACCAGCCCCTGAAGCAGATGCCCCTCGTAACGATCCGGCGCCAGCGCCAGCGTCTGCCGGGCCGACTCCCGCAATTTGCCTTCATCGCCGACCAGCCACGCGGCCTGGCCGAGTTTGATCCATGCATCCACATCGGTCGGATCGTCCCGCGTCAGTTTGAGGAAGATCAATCGCGCGTCGATGTTTTTGCCGGACATCTGGAGACCATCGCCCAGCGCCATGCGCAGGTCGCGGCGATCCTTGGCCGTGGGCATTTCCAGCAGGCGTTGAAGATGGAAGATCGCATCGGTCCACTGCCCGCCGGCGTATTCCGCCATCGCAAGCTGCTCCAGCACGATCGGGTCTTCCGGCGCCAGAAGCCAGGCGTCTCGCAGCATCGTGATCGCTTCGGGAACGCGGTGATTCAGCAGGTGTACCCGGCCGATGGTCATGCGGATCGCCGCGTTGTGTTCAAAATAAACCAGCTTGTCGGCGAGCATGGCGACGGCCTGGTCGTCGCGGCCGAGTTGAACCTGCATTTCCGCGGCGGCCAGCAGCGGCGCGGCATCGTCGGGGCGGTTTTGGTACGCGGTCATGTAAGCATCGAACGCCTTGTCATATTGCTGCCAGCGCTGGAGAACCACGCCGGTCTGGTAGAAGGCGTCCGTCTGCTTGCCGTCCAGTTCGATGGACTGCTGGTACATGCGGTAGGCCATTTCGAGTTTGCCCTGTTCGGTGTAGATGCGGCCGGCCAGGACGTAGAATCGCGGGTTTTTCGGATCGGCGCTGATGGCCTGTTCGCAGGAGCGTTGCGCTTTTTCCAGGTCGCCGACGTCGAACTGTTGCGTGGCCACGCCGTAGGTGATCGCGGCGCGGGCGGAGGACCAACGGTCAAACGCGGCTTTTTTGTCCTGCGATTGCGTGGTGGTGCAACCGGCGGCGAACAGCGCGGCGACGAACGCCGACGCCGCGGCCAGACGGATCAGCCCGGTGTGTGCGGATGAATGATTCAGGTGCGTCGTCAACATGGCGGATACTCCCTTGTTTGAAAGACCGGCGTCGCGCCGCGGCGCGACGCCGGTGAAAAATCGGCGTTACTCCGTTTCACGACCGGCGTCTTCCTCGACGCTCGTCGTCGCATCGTCTTCGCCGCCCCCGGAAGTGGTCCCGGAAGCAGCCCCGGAAGCGTCCCCGGAAGTGGCGGCGGAAGGGGCGGCGGACGGGGCTTGCGGCGGCGTGACGGTTTCCGAACCGGAATGGGCGTTCAGATAATCCCGGATCGCCAGACGCAACACGTCGGCGTGCGGTGCCGGTTCATCGGCATCGGCGGCGGGCGTCGGCGTCTCGGCGGCGGCGGCGGCGGCTTGGGGTTGCGGTTCGGCGACTTCCGTCACGGCCTCGGCCTGGGGCACGGGTTGCGTAGCTTCGGTTGAAACATCGGCCTGGGTCGCGGATGGCGTGGCTTCGGCGGCCGGTTCGGTTACTGCTTCTTCGGGAGCCGGGGCCGGGGGCGGGCGCGTCTGCGGTGGTGGGTGCGGGGACGTTTTGGGGGGGGGCGACGATTTCGGGGGTAACTGATTCATTGGGGGGGGTTGCCTCGGAAGTGCCGCTGGTCTTGGGCGCGGGTTCGTCTTTCGGCGCGGGAGCCGGTGTCGGAGCCGGGGCTGCCGGCGCGACCGGGAACAGCGGCTCGGCGTCACTGGCCGGATGCGTGGGACGGGGATTGGGCACGGTGGGGCGGACGGTCTGCGGCTTGGGTTGGCCGGTCTGTTTTTCGACCATCACATCGACCGCTTCATCAAGCATCGAGCGCTCCGGCCAGTAGGTGCGTTGACCGGTGAGTTTTTCCTTCAGACGGATCGCTTCGACCTGACGCGGATCCAGCGACAGCGCCAGATCGACGTGATACAGCGCTTTGTCGCTATCACCGGCGTCGATGGCCTGGAGGGCGTCGCGGAGCTGGGCGGCGGTCATCTTCGAGCGGCTCCAGGGCAGCAGACCTTCACGAGCGCCGAGGCGTGTCATGGTGATGCTGTCCTTGGCCGCGTCACCGGCGGCGATCAGCGCGTGGTCTTTGAGAATGTGCGTGGTGATGAGGAAGATCACCTCGCTGCGTGTGACGGTGTCATCCTTGCCCTTGAACGCGGCCCCGGCGATGGGGATATCGCCGAGCAACGGAATCTGGTTGCGGCTGGTGGAGGTTTCTTCCTTGAACAACCCGCCGAGCACGATGGTCTGGCCGTCCTGCACCATGATGTTGGTGGTCAGTTCCTGCGTGTCTTCATCGGGCACGGTGACGGCGGCGGTGGTGGTGCCGGGCACGACGTTGCGGATCGTGGCCGATGAAATCGAGGGCTTGAGTTCCAGGCGGATGAAACCATCGTCGCTGATGAACGGGCGCAGGGACAGTTGTGTGCCGGTATCGAGGAATTCGACGGTTTGGGTGGTGGCGGTGGCGGTGGCGGTGGTGGACAGGTAGCCGATTTTTTCACCGACCAGGACATCGGCTCGCTGGCGGTTGAGCGCCATGATTTTGGGGTTGGCGATGATGGTGGTATCGGTGACCGAATCAAGGGCGCGGATGAACGCGGCGACGTTGTTGGTGACGATGCCGACCTTCAACCCGCCGGCGCCTTCGTTGACATTGCCGACGTTGCTGGTGGCGGCGGTGGTGGTGGCCTTGACGGTTCCTGAGATCAGGTCGCCGACGCCGCTGAGCGGACTGGTCATGGCATTGATGGCGACATCGGAGAGGATGGAGAAGTCCACGCCGAACGCGGTGGATTCGGTGATGTCGGCCTTGAGGATGGTCGCTTCGACCAACACCTGCCTGGGTCGGGCGTCCAATTGGGCGATGACCTTCTTGATTTCCTCGATGTTTTCCGGGTAATCGCGGACGACCATCGTGTCGGGATGGGCGAAGGAATTGGCGCCGCCGTCGCTGGGCGAAGGCACGAAGCCGGGGCCGACGTTGCCGCTGACGGCGATGGAGCCGGCGCTGGACAACAGCGGCGTGACGAAGACGGCGGCGTCGGAGGCGGTGATGTAGTTGAGCTTGACGACCTGATACGTGACCTTGCGTTCGGCCTGTTCGATCTTCTTCAGTTCGTCGGCGGTGTAGATGTAGATGAAGTTGCCCTTCTCGCGGAAGCCGCAGCCGTTCTGCTGGAGGATCGCGTCGAGGGCTTCATAGAAGGTCACATCGTAAAGGTTGGCGGTGACGCTGCCCTTGACCGACGAGCTGGGCACGATGTTGCGCCGGCCCTGGATGCTGAGCAGTTGCAGCACCTGGGCGAGGTCGGCGTTGGCGACGTTGAGGGAGACCGTGTCGTAGCTGGAGACCTTCACGCCGGTGTCGACCGCGGGTTTGGCGTCACCACCGCCGGCCGCGGCCTTGATGGCGCCGGTGACGACCGACAGCGGGCTTTCCCCGTTTGCCGATCCGCTATAAACGGACCCGATCGCCACAAAAAAAATACCAGCCAGAATGGTTTGTCGAATCGCGGCCATGAGCGAACTCCTGTAGAAACGGGAACAAGGGGTGAAAGATTCGTCCGTCGTGTGGCCTGCAATGTCGTGTTACATTTCGAGGATCACTTCGACGCCGTCTTTCTCCAGCACCACTGCGCGTGAGCGCACTTCC
>JBAYVY010000141.1:0-8730 GCA_041674345.1 Phycisphaeraceae bacterium
CGCACCATCTGATCGGGGCGGTCGGCGGACATCGGCCCGCCCAGCGAGCGATAGGGCACCCCCGCGTGTGTGACCGTGACCAGCGGCTGCACCGCGCCGAGCAACTTCACGTTTTCGATGATCGTCACGCCGTGATCGTCCAGCTTGCCTTCCTGCGTGCTGACGATCTTGTCCCGCATGTAAAAATCAACGCGCACCGCGTCGCCCGCCGGGCTGCCTTCCGGGGGCGCCGCGTCCTTCGTCCCCTGCGTCGCCTTGATCGCTATCGAACCGGTGAACGGCGTGTTGTTCGCTTCGCTGTTCACCTGCGGATGACCCGCGGGCATCTGCCCCGGCGAGGTCTGCGGATGGCCTTCGGGCATCTGCGGATGACCTTCGGGCAGTGAGCGAGCCGGGGCGTCCTCGCCCCCGGCTTCGGCGGCGAACGTGAATCCGCAAAACATCAACATCGCGGCAATCATCAGGGCGTGGGGCAGGTAACGTGTCATGGTGCGTTCTCCAGGGGCTGGGAATTGCTGATTTCTGATTGCTGATTGGGACGCGGTTCTCCTCGTCGCTCATCGCTTCTCCCGCTTCCTTATTTTCCGGTGGCGAATTCGGTTTGCGACGCGGGAATCGTTTGCGGCTGCGGGTGTTGTTGAAGCAGCTTCGGCGTCATGGCGAAAATCGTTCCGACCGTCAGCACGATTCCGCCGATCCATATCCACGACACCAGCGGATTGATGATCGCCTGTAACGCCACCGTGCCGCCGTTTTCCGGCGACTCCCAACCCGCCAGCGTCACATACAGATCACGCTTCCATCCCATTTCCAGCGCGACCTGCGAATTGGGCTGCTCGGTTTTGTCATAGTAGCGCACCTCCGGCAACAGCGTGTTGGTCACGCCATCCTTCCCCGCCAGATGCACCGTCGCCTGAACCGCTGTGTAGTTGCCCCGGCGTTCTTCGCCGAGTTTTTCCAGCGTCATCGTGTAACCGGCAAACGCCGTCGATTCGCCCGGCTTCAACTGCACCGTGGTTTTCTCGTTGAACAAACTCGATCCCGCCACGCCCACCATCAACATCATCATGCCCAGGTGGACCAATTGCCCGCCGTACCGACGATGGTTGTCGTCGATCATCCGCGTCATCGCGCTGACCGGGTTCGCCTTCGTCGCCCGCATGATCTTCCACCACGTCACCAGCATGTCGTTGAACACATTGACGATGCCCAGCACCGTGATCGCCGTGACCGCCAACGACCACGGCTCACGCAACCCCATCACCCACGCCACGCCCGTCGCCGCCGTCGCCCCCGCCAGCGGCAAACGCAGACGCATGAACAACCGCTTCGCATCGCTCGGCCCGTAGGTCAGCGCCGGCCCCATCGCCATCAGCGCCAGCAGCGCCAGCGCCATCGGCAACACCACCTTGTTGTAAAACGGCGGACCCACGCTGACCGGCTGACCCGTGAAAAAGACGCTGATCAGCGGGTAAATCGTGCCCACCAACACCGTCGCCGTCATCAGCACCAACAGAATGTTCGTCGCCAGAAACGCGCCCTCACGGTTGAACCCGATCTCCAGGGCCGTATCGCTTAAGCGATACGGCCTCCGCGCGACAATCAATATCACCGTCCCCACCAGGCACACCCCCATGAACGCCAGAAAGAATCGCCCGATCGGCGATTCGGGGAACGTATGCACCGACTGGATCACGCCGCTGCGCGTCAGATACGTGCCGAAGATGCACAACAGAAAAGTGCCCGCGATCAAAGTCGCATTCCACACACGGAAACTTTTGCGATACTGCTGCACCATGATCGAATGCAGCAGGGCCGTGCCCGTCAGCCACGGCAGCAGCGAGGCGTTCTCCACCGGATCCCACGCCCAGTACCCGCCCCAGCCCAGTTCGATGTACGCCCACTGCGCCCCCAGCACGATGCCCACCGACAAAAACAGCCACGCGAACAGCAGCCACTTCCGCGTCGCCAGTATCCAGGCGTCATCCTTGCGACCCGCGGCCAGTGCGCCGATCAGCATGGCGAACGGCACGGTGAATCCCGCGTAACCGATGAACAGCGTCGGCGGATGCGCGATCATGCCGGGGTCTTGCAGCATCGGGTTCAGACCGTGGCCGTCCACCGCCGTCCCCGTCCCCGGAAGCGGTTGCGTGATGAACGGATTGGCGGCGAACAAAATCAACGCCGCGAAAAACGCATTCACCCCCCCCATCACCGCCAGCGTGATCGCCCGCTCCCTGAAGCAAAAGGGGTCGGACCCCATTTTCCCGCCGCTGCGGGAAATGGGGTCCGACCCCTTTTGGTTGTGGATCAGCACCGCCGTCATCGCCGCCAGTATCCACGCCCACAGCAGCAAGCTGCCCGCCTGCCCGGCCCAGAACGCCGCGATCTTGTAACCGATCGGCAACGCCCGCTCCGAATAGTTCGCCACATAGGTGAACTCAAAATGATCGTTGATGATCGCCGCCATCAACGCTCCACACGCCAGCGTCGTCAGCCCCGCGCCGGCGAGCATCAGCCGCCGCGCCCAGACCAGCGCCGCGTGCGAGTCGAATCGAAAAGCCATGATGGCCGCCAGAACGCCTCCCGCGGCGGCCACCACGGCTAGCGAAAGCGAATAGGTTCCGATGGGTTCGATCACGATTTGTTCTCCAGTCGTTCGATGTGATCGCCGGAATACTTGCTGGCGCATTTGGTCATCAACACGTTGGATTGAAACACGCCCTGTTCATCAAGCTGACCTTCAACCACCACTTCGCAGCCGGGCTTGAACAGGTCGGGTATCACCCCGCGGTACACCACCGGCACCTGCGAACTGTCGCCCATCAGCGAGAATGTCGCCGTGAGCTGCGCCGGCTGGGCGACGACGTTTTCCGTCCCCACCTTGCCGCACAGCCGCACACGCTGCGAATGATATTGCGTATCCTGCGTGAACTGATCGACCTGAAGGTAATACACCCAGCCCTTCTGTACGCCGGCGTAGGCCAGGTACGTCAACGCCACGCCCACCAGCAGCCCCGCGATCAACAGCTTGACTTTCATATGGTTCATGGCAAGCCCTCAATGGTGTGACGCTCCAAGACAAGGCAATCGCGGTGCCACCCCCGAAAAAGACGAAATCACAGCGAAAAACCCTGTTCCCATCCCCAATACCATGACTGATCCAATGTTTTTCTCACAATTGAGACCGCCCCGTCGCCGCAAGGTCTTGCGTGCGGGAACCCGCGAAAGAACCCAGTCGCCAGCGACTGAACCCGGATGATTCACCACGAAGAACACGGAACAAACGGCGAAAAAAAATACTGAGCCATAGATAAACACCATCCGGGCGGGTGCGCCAGCCGTCATGCGCCCGCGGTTCGGCAACCCTCACAATTCGGGCAACGGCTCGGCGGATGATTCGACGGGAGGGGCGGCTGGTATGGCGGCTTGCGCGGCGGCCTGATGCAGTTCAATCGCTTCGATCCACTGCGAAACGAATTGTCCGATCTTCTTCGGGCCGGCCACCGCGCGGAACGATTGTATTTTCCCAGCCCGTCTGACACGGAACATCGTCCGTCCGTAGATCACCAGCCGCAACGCGAGAATCAGCCCGATGACCAGCAGCACCAGCCCGATGATCTGCGTCCGCGAACCGGCATCGGACAGCGAGCCGAGAACCATGCCGATGCCTGGCAACAGCGTGATCGCGCTGAAAATCATCAGCCGCCACCAGTCGATGGTTTTCCAGACAACCACGCTTTCGACCTGATCGGGGTGGATTCGCCTCACGCGGTCGGCGGTGAACTCGTGTTCCAACACCATCACCACGCCCTGATCCAGCACAATGGTCTGCCGCGACATGAATCCGTAGTATTTCAAACGCATCCGTATCCCCTTGCGTTACGCGGCATGTGTCGCCACCACTTCGATGATGGCAACCAAAATGCCGATCAGGGCGATTGCGTACACCGCCGTCCACAATCCGAGAATGACGATCAGCCCCGCGATGCGCCCCGATCCGACGAGCTGCGCGAACAACGGATCGGTCTTGCGCAGCTTGAGCGTCCTGAACAGCCGTATCCACGCCAAGACCCACAGCACCGGCCCGGCGATCGCGGTGTAAGGGAAAATCGACAGGATGAAAAAGACAATGATCGCGCGATCCGGTCGCTTGAGGTAACGGTCGAGTTTGCCCGCCGTGACTTCCTGCTCGGCATGACTCAGATACGCGGCGCTGTAAGTTTTCCCGTCGATCTCCACCGCGCACAGCGAGCAGATGTAATCGCCCGTCCCGGCACAGACATGCTCCGCCCGTTTGGTCGGATGATGCGCACATGCGGCATCCTCCGGCAGGGCATCGACGGGCTTGTCCACTTGTCGCGCCGGCGGGTGGAAAAGGTATGCCTGTCCGTGCCAGCCGCAGCGCGGGCATCGCGTCGCCGGCGCCGGCGGCTCCTCGATCCGCCTGGCGCATTGCGGACATGAAATCGTATCCAACGCACTCAATGCCTTGCTCCCGAAAATAGCCCGTGGATCAGGGCAGACGGATCACCCGCGTTCCGGCGAC
Source organism: Phycisphaeraceae bacterium (assembly GCA_041674345.1). GTDB lineage: Bacteria > Planctomycetota > Phycisphaerae > Phycisphaerales > Zrk34 > JBAYVY01. The sequence continues at coordinate 4,550 of JBAYVY010000141.1, forward strand.
GTAATCGTGAATCGCCCGCTGCTGCTGACGATCGACCAGCGCGGTGATGATGCTGGCGAGAATATACAGAGCGCCGGGAACCACGATGACGTTGGCGACCACTTGCGTGGTGGGAGACGGCGGGGCCAGCAATGCGATCAGGAAGGAAACGGCCAAGAGCACCACCTGAGGGCCGATGTAGAAAAAGGAACGCTTCCATGCTTGCCCCGTAGTGATGTCGGAACCGTCGGGCTGAACGACTTTGATCTTGACGGCCATTTTGCCCCAGGTCTGGCCGTACTTGGCGTGCAACAGGGCGAAATAGGAAAGTTGAGCCAGGACGACCAGTAGTTGCAGGAATGTTGTCACCGCCAAGAACATCGCCATGTTGTCGGTGGCGGCGAGGGCACCGCCGACACCGCCGCCGACGCATCCGCTGAGGGCACCGAAAATCAAGCCGTCGATGAAGTACGCGCCGAATCGGCGCCAGAACGAGGATCGTTCCAGTTCACCGGGCATCGCTTCGCCGGCTTTGAGGCGGTCCAGCAGAATCTGTTTGCCCTCGGCGCAGACGCGGTAGCCGTGCAGTTCGATGGTTTCGTCCAGCGGCACGGTTCGGCCGGTGATGTCGCACTGAACCATCTGAACGTCCGGCAAATCAGCGGGTAATTCCGACATGACCAGTCCCCTTGAATATACGTGGTGCGGAATGCACGACGACCGGCCCATGATACCCGCCCGCCCGGACGCCCGCCAAGCGTTCCAGCGGGGCCGGCGCATTCTCATTTTTTGATTAACCGCAGAGGCGCAGTGACGCGGAGAAAAACGGGCAGGCAGGGATCAGGGACGAAGGCACGAAGGGACGAAGTGAAAGAATCCACATCCCCACTTCGTCCCTTCGTCCCTAAGTCCCTTCGTCCCTTTCTTCGTGTCTTGGCGGGTCATCAAAAACGAGAATGCGTTTGCCCTGCGTATCGGCCTGCGCGATGCCGATGTCGCTGTTCTGCACGACCAGCGCGATGTTGGTGACGGTTTGTTCGTCGCTCAGATGTTCCAGATCGGCGGGCAGTGCGAAACGTCCCCGGAAAAATTCGGCCGCCTCCCGGAACAGGCGGTCGCGCGCGCCGGGGTCCAGTTCGTCGCGGCGCTGCACCAGATCGTAAATCAGATCGCGTTCCTCCCGGCTGATGCGTGCGAGGATGCGTGCGCGAATCGCTGAATCGGATGCGAAGGTGTTGTGACGTTGTTGGGAGCGCATCAGCGCGGTGGGGGCCGCGCCATGGAAGTCACGCACGATGATGGTGCCCGCCGCCATGTCGCCCAGGCGTCGGTGGGCCGGGTCGATTTGTGCGATGATGCCGCCCAGCGTCATGGCCAGCGGGATCATGTCGATGGGTCGGAGGAGATTGCGGATCAGCACGTCATGGCCGGTGAGGGCGGCCCCGTCGGCGCTGACCACGCGGATGCCGAGCATTTGCTTGCCGGGGGTCTGACCGTGACGGCGCAGCTCGAACAGCGTGAAGTAGCCGAAATCGACGACGAGCATTCCCGCCAACAACAGCGCCACGCCGAAGTTGCCCAGTTGTGCCAATCCAACCCCCATGCCGATGACGATGGCCCAGATGAACACCTGGTCGATCAGCCACGCCATGGCGCGTGTGACCAGCCCGGCCAGTTCAAAGCGGAACACCACCTGTTCGGGCGTCTGAATGTGGTAATACAGCAAGGCGAGGGTCTCCGGCGGGCGGGGTGCGTTGTGCGGGATGCGGTTTGCGGGGTGCGTTGTATTCCGCATCCCGCATCCCGCAATGCGCATCCCGCACAACGCACCCCGCATGTTGTCATCGAACGCGGTTGCTGTCAAAATCTCGCTATGGACACCAACCGTTTCCTGCTGGATCGCCGGGATCGCTGGCAACGTCTGACGACGTTGCTGGACCAGGTCGAACGACGCGGCGTCAACGGACTGCGGCCGCAACAGATCGACGAACTGTTCCGTCTGTACCGGCTGGTGTCCAGCGATCTGAACTTCGCGCAGACGCACACGGGCAATCCGTCGCTGCTGGAATATCTCGAAGGGTTGGTCGGGCGTGCATATGCGGTGCTGGCCGTGCCGCGAAGGGGCCGGCCGCTCCATGCCTGGTGGCGCATCGTCCGGCACGATTTTCCGCACGTGATGCGCGTGCGGTGGCGACTGCTGTTGACCGCGACTCTGGCCACGGTGCTGGGCGTCGTCAGCGGTTTCATGCTGACCTGGGTGCGACCCGACACCGCCGATGTGTTCATCGGCGCGTTTCCGGGCCACCTCAGCGAAACCCCGGCTCAACGGGTTCAACGACTCGAAACCGAGGAACGCGCCGGCCACTCGCCGATTGATTCGGTCGGTGAACATGCCGTGTTCACCACTTATCTGTTCACGCACAACATCCGTGTCACGGTGCTTTGCTTCGCACTGGGGCTGACCTTCGGCATCGGCACGACGGTGCTGCTGTTTTACAACGGCGTGATACTCGGCTCGCTGGCGGCCATGTATGCGAACGACGGCGTGATGACGTTTTTCATCGCGTGGGTCGGCCCGCACGGTTCGATTGAACTGCCCTGCGTCATCTTCGGCGCCACCGCCGGGCTGATGCTCGCTCGTGCGCAATGGAACCGCCGGGACGGATCGAGCCGGCTCCAGATTCGCCGGATGCGCGGGCAACTGGTCGCCATTCTGATCGCCACAGCGTCGCTGCTGGTCGTCGCCGGCGCCATCGAGGGCGGCTTCAGCCAGATCAACGAACCGACGATTCCCTATGTGCTGAAAATCGCGGTCGCGGGGATTCTGTTTGTCGCGCTGATCGCCTATCTGTTCGTCATGCCGATTGACAAGCGTCCGCTGGGGACGACGGATGCGGACGCCTCCGACGCCGATCCGTCGTGGCTCCGCGCCGCCGAGATCGCGTAACACCGGGGCCGGCGCGTGCCGGGTTACGAACAAGCCCCCGCGACTTGAGGAGACCCAGCGTCGCTTTGCCCCGGCAACTCGGCGTGATATTGGTAGGTCGGGTCGAGTTGTTGTTGATGCAGAATATCGGCGATGTGCCGCCACGTGGCGATCAACCCGCGCGGGCAATACGGCATGTCGTGCTTCATCGCCCGGTGAAGCCGGGGCAGGTAATAGCACGGCACCGTCGGATACATATGGTGTTCGGTGTGAAAGTTCATATGCCAGTAAAGGAATTGCGCGACGGGGTTGACGAGGATGGTGCGGCAGCAGAGGCGGAAGTCCGGCACGTTGTCTTGCAGGCCGATGTGTTGGGTGCTGTTCAGCAGGAAGAACAGCCACCCGCCGTAGAACGGCGCGAGCGTCACCACCACCGGGATCATCCACCCGTGCATGCAGATCGACACGGCGAGGATCAGCGCATGGCCGATGAGCAGGACGCGCGCCCAGCGGATGGGGCCTCGCAGTTTGGCGCGGTCGGGGAACAGCGTGGCGGACCATTCGCCGTCGAACCGGCCGCGGGCGTTGCGGAGCGTGCCTCGCACCGTGTAATACGGCCCGCGCCAATTGACGAAACCATAGCGGAGAAAATCGCGGACGACGATGCGCATCGGCAGCACGACTTCCCCATCGTCCGGCGGATGCAGCGTGAAGGCGTGATGCCGGACGTGGCTGGCCTGGAAATGCTCGAAGTTGATCCAGCCGAGGAATGCGAAGACGCGGACGAACAATTCGTTCAGCCAACGGGAACGGAACACCGTGTTATGCACCAGTTCATGCACGGCGTTAATCATGAAGGCGAAGCACGTGCCGTGCAGGAACAGCAGGGCGAGCGTGACGACAATGGACCAGTGATAGGCCGAATAAACGGACACCCCGCCTGTGATGGCCAGCAGCGACAGGTGGCCCAAGGCCTGCGCCAGCCCGCGAAGGTTGCTGCGCTGGTTGAGTTGCTTGAGCAGATCGCGGTCGAGCGGGGTTTTATACCACGGGATCGAGCGGAACTTTTTGGCGGGATTCGCTTCCATGTCGCGGCTCCAATCACTCAACGCCGGCGCATCGCAACCGGCGGTGATTCGCTGATGAACTTTCACGGAACATTGAGGTGCTTCATTTCTACCCCGCCGCGCGGCCCAAGTCGTTCAGCCCAATCACCCGGAGAAAATTGAACACCCCCGGAACCCGCCCCCGCCCCCGGAACCCGCCCCCGCCCCCG
>JBAYVY010000142.1:0-8633 GCA_041674345.1 Phycisphaeraceae bacterium
CCCAGCGTGCCGATCAGCAACATCCACCACAATCCCGTCACCGCCCACCCCACGGGTCTCCGCTTCGCCGCCCTCATCGCCAACACCACCGCGGTCGCGCCCGCCGCCAACCATCCCCAACCCAACCACCCCCACATCGCCGCGACCATCCCCCACGGCGAAACCGCCTCCGTGAACGACCGACAGTAAAACACCCCATATGTCGGCAACACCAACCACACCGACAACAACGCCGCGCTTCGCCACCAGTTGCGGGAATTTTCGATTTCCGATTTCCGATTTCCGATTTGAGGACAGGCGACCCCGGCCAAGCCGCGGACGGCATGGCCGGGCTTGGGGGGCAAATCGGAAATCGGAAATCGAAAATCGAAAATCCTGCCCGCTCCCATTCCCATCAACCCCAACACCCCCGTCATCGCCCACACGCACGCCGGGCCGAACCACCCCGGCATCGGCCCCGGAAATCCCTTCGGGTCCATCGCCTGGCGCGGCCACTGCACACCCAGCACATAATTCGCCGCGCTGTTCGCCGTCAACTCCCAAGGCCCGATCCCCCGGTTGAACTCCGCGATCCAATCCAATCCCGACCGCTTCCAATTCGCATGTTCATTCTCATCCCCCTCCATCGGCACAATCGCCGTATTCTCGATGTACGTGTTGTACCGCAGGTAGTAAACCCCCGGCGGCGCGACCACCCCCGCCAATCCCACCACCAACATCAACACCTTGAATGTCCCTCGCACCCAACCCCCGAAACTTCCGGGGGCGGGGCTTCCGGGGCTTCCATCGCTTCCGGGGGCGGGGGCGGGGGTCAACGCGACGAACAGGGGTGACATTCCCACCACCAGCAGCGCCGTCGCATGAAACATCACCGCCGCCGCTCCGCACAACACCCAACCCATCCACAACAGCCCCCCCCGCCATCTCCCCTTGCCGGGGTTCCGGGGGTTCCGGTGGTTCCGGGGGTTCCGGTGGTTCCGGGGGTTCCGGTGGTTCCTGGGGTTTGGGGGATTCCGGGGGCGCCACCACAGTAACAACAACCCCGCGAACATCGTCACAAAAAACCACGTCTGCATGTACATCTTCGCATCACGCGAATACGTCATCCCGAACGCGCTGCACGTCGCCAACGCCGCCGCCGCCAGCGACACCCGCCGGTCGAACATCTGTCTGGCCAGCAGATAAATCGCCGGTATGAACAGCGTCCCGCACACCGCCGGCACCAGCCGCATCATCCCCGGCGTCAACAACGCCACCTTCCCCAACGCCCATGTGCAAACATAATGCAGCGGCACAAACCCCTCCCCCTTCAGCCGCGCCATCAACTGATCGAAACTCCCCAGCACCCGCTGATACGTCGCCACCTCATCGCCCCACAGCGTCGGTCGATCCATGCGATAAAACCGCAGCCCAGCGCCGATCACCGTCAACGCCAAAAGCGCGATCCCCGTCCACCGATGTTTACGCACATCCTCTGTCATTCAAACACCAACATTGTTTTACTTCCGGGGGCCGCTTGCGGCTTCGCATTCCCTCCACCCTCCCTGTGGCCCTTCCCCCCATTTCACGCTACATTGCCTCCATGAGCAAGCCCGACAAAAAATCCAAATCCCAAACCCTCGCCGCCAAAGCCGACAAATACAAACTCTATCTCAAAAGCGTTCAGGAACCCGGCTTTGAAATCGACTTCTTCACCCGCGTCTTCCGTGAACATTTCAAACGCAAACCCGTCATCCTCCGCGAAGACTTCTGCGGCACCGCCGCCGTCTGCGCCGAATGGGTCAAAAGCGATCCGAAGCGCATCGCAGTCGGCGTCGATCTCGACCCCGAACCCCTCGCCTGGGGCATGAAGCACATCCTCGCCAAACTCAAACCCGCCCAACTCCAGCGCGTCGAACTCGTCAAAGCCGATGTCCGCGATTCCCACCAAACCAAGGCCGACATCCTCGCCGCTCAAAACTTCAGTTTCTTCCTCTTCACCACCCGCGATGCCCTCCGCGCCTATTTCGCCGCCGCCCATTCCCATCTCAAACGCGAAGGCCTGATGGTCCTCGATATGTTCGGCGGGTCCGAGTGCCACGAGGAAAATTACTCCGACAAAATCAAAAAGAAGCACTTCACCTACATCTGGGAACACGCACGGTTCGATCCCACCACCCACCTGGCCACGTTCCATATCCACTTCAAGTTCCCCGACGGCTCCAAACTCAAAAACGCCTTCTCCTACGACTGGCGAATGTGGTCCATCCCCGAAGTCCGCGAACTGCTCCTCGAAGCCGGTTTCAAAGCGGTGCATGTCTATTGGGAAGGCACCGACAAAAAAACCGGCGAAGGCGACAACGACTTCCGCATCCGAAAACACATCGAACCCGACCCCGCATGGATCGCATACATTGTCGCGGTGCGATGAGGGGTGCGGTTTGCGGGGTGCGGGATGCGGCTTGCGGGGTGCGGGGCGCGGGAATGCCATATTTCTCACGATTTGCTGCTATGCTACGATTCTCGCCACCCGACAGGAACACCACATCATGGCCAGAGACCATCGGAATCTCCAGGCATTCAAACTCGCCGATGAACTCGCCTTGACTGTTTATCAACACACGATCGGCTTTCCCACCGAAGAGCGATATGGGCTGTGTTCTCAAATGCGGCGTGCATCCGTTTCAGTTCCCACCAATATCGTTGAAGGATGCGCCCGCGAAACCGATGCCGATTATCGACGATTTTTGGTCATGGCATTCGGTTCATTGCGCGAGGTAGGTTACCTGATAGACTTGCCCAGCCGTTTAGGGTACATAAATGACACTGTCGCAGCCCAACTGCACGAGCAGTACGATCACGCGGCAAGAGTTTTGTCTAATCTCATCAAACAGGTGCGAACGGACAAATAACCAATTACCCCACCCCGCACCCCCCACCCCGCACCCCGCATCCCGCACCCCGCACCCCGCATCCCGCACCCCGCACAGCGCATACCATGAAACTTCAGGCACCCAAAGGCACACGCGACTATTACCCCGCTGAAATGGCCTGGCGTCGTTATCTCGAAGGTCACTGGCGGGCCGTCTCCATCCGCAACGGCTTCGAGGAAGTCGATGGCCCGATCTTTGAATCCCTCGACCTCTACAAAGTCAAGTCCGGCGAAGGCATCGTCAGTGAACTGTTCCACTTCACCGACCGGGGCGAACGTGAACTGGCCATCCGCCCCGAGTTCACCCCCACACTCGCACGCATGGTCGCCGCCAAAGCCAATGCCCTGCCCCGACCGATCAAGTGGTTTTCCACGCCCAATCTCTGCCGCGCCGAACGCCCGCAGCGCGGCCGCCTCCGCGAGTTCCTCCAATGGAACGTCGATATGCTCGGCATGTCCGAAGCCATCGCCGACGCCGAGGTCATCTTCACCTGCGTCGATCTGCTCCGCACGCTCGGCCTGCGCCCCCAGCACGTCAAGGTTCGCATCTCACACCGCGAAACCGTCCGCGCCATCCTCAGCAAACTCGGCGTGCCCGACGAAAAAATGATCGACGCCTTCGATCTTCTCGATCGCCGCGACAAACTTCCCGTCGAGGAATTCGTCAAACAAGCCGGCAACCTCGGCCTCGATGAGTTCAAGGTCGAGCGATTCAGCCAGATGTGCCGCCGCCGCTATCCCGCCGGCGACGTCGATCACCTCGAACGCTCCATCGGCATCGGCGCGATCCCCGATCTCGATGCGCTCGACCGTGAACTGTCCGCGTTCGGCATCTCCGACTGGTGCGAATACGACCTGGGCATCGTGCGCGGCCTGGCGTACTACACCGGCACCGTGTTCGAGGTGCATGAAGTCAGCGGGGCCGAGCGCGCCATGGCGGGCGGCGGTCGCTACGACAAACTCATCGAACTCATGGACGGCCCCCCCATGCCCGCCGTCGGCTTCGGCATGGGGGATGTCGTTCTCTCGCTGGTGTTAACCGACAAGGGGTTGATGCCTTCCAACGTCATGCCGCCGGTCGATGCGTTCGTGATCGCCGCCGACGATGCCGCCAAGCCGCAATTGTCCCTCGTCACCGCCACACTCCGCGCCGCCGGCCTGCACACCCGCCTGTCTTATCGCAGCACCACCAACGTCGGCAAGTTGTTGAAGGATGCCTCGTCCTGCAACGCAAGATTCGCCGTGATTCTCGACGCCAAAGCCGCCGCCCTGAAAAACATGACCACCGGCGAACAAGTCGAAGTCCCCATCCAAGAACTGGCCGCGAAGATTCAGGGGCGATGATCCGCCGTAGCACCGCGCGTTTAGCGGGTGGCACGAAGTGCCCCGCTTCCGCCGCCAATGACGAATGACGAAACCCGAATGACGAATCAAACCCGAAATCCGAAACTCGAAAAGAAGAAGATTCACCAAGAGGGCCACAGAGAGCCACCGAGGAAGGCAATCAATCGCAGCCAGCCGTGCGATAACGAGGTTCAGTCAGACCGTCACTATAGATGATCGAACGGCTCGGCTGCTCAATACGCAATTGGGTGCCACGGCTTGGGCTTCGGCTTTGCGGACGAGATTGGAAAACAGCAGAACATCGAAGCTATTGCCAACTTGGCATTGCCAAATCTGAATGAAGAGGCGAAGCCGGAAGCCATTGAAGATGACCGGCTCGATCAACCGCTCGATCTGTTCCAACACCAATCGTTCCACGCTCAACATCCCGCGCCACAACTGATCCGCGGGCGCGTCGCTCATCGACACCGACATTTCACGCAATCACGCGATCGCGCGATCGCGCCGATCGTCCAGCCGCTCTTGCCCGCTGTGTGTGACAAACCTTGTCGATCCAGTATCTCGCGGATGTTGTTCTTGATCGCCGTTCGCCGGCCCACCAAGGTATGCCGATACGCGATCAGATTCCGCCACTGTCGCACCCGGCTCGACGGCAGGTCCACCGTCGGCAACTGATTCATCGCTGACATGATGCACCTCATCCTTGAAGGCCGCTCGACGCCGCCATCCGTGGCAACGCCTCTACCACCTATATGTAGCCCCCACCCCGCCCCACGCGTCACGCACCTCCCCCAAGTCCCTATCCCCCGCCCCGGTTGTGGTTCGCCGCGCAACGTCTATAATCGCCACAGTTTTTGCGATTGCGAGAGGTCGCTTCATGATGCGTCACGGCGGACGGCTCACTATTCACTATCCCCCCCTGTCCCTTGGCGCGTCGCTGCGCGTCACGATGCTTGCGTTGATCGTGATTCTCGCCGCGCGATCCGCGCCGGCCGATTCGCCCACACCGCTGGTCGATGAGTTGATCCGCCACAGCGCCAACGGCGTGGTCATGCCCAACGAACCGCTGCCCAACGACCTGATCGTCAAATGCGTCAAAGCCACTCACTGGAAAGTCGGCAATGAATACCGCCTGCTGGCCGAGGGCGATGTCGCGCTGGCCATCGGCAGCTACGGTTTCAAGGCCAGGCGGGTGATGATCCACATCATTCCCACCCCTGGTCCCGGCCCGGTCAATCACCAACTGGCGATTTATCTGGATCAGGTCACGGAACTGGGCGGCCACGGCCCGATCTCCGCCGACGCACCGCGATTGCTGGTCACGGCGGTCATCAGCGGCGGCGTGAAGTTCGATGCCGCCGGCGTATCGAACACCGCCCCCGCCCCCGGAAGTGACCCCGGAAGTGACCCCGCAAGTGACGACCTGGTCGCCGCCGCCGATCAACGCATCGCGAGATACTTCGACAATGTCGCCCGCAACACGGTCGCATTGAAGGACACTTCCCCGCTGTTCAGCAAGGAAGTTCTCGCGCGCAGCCAAGCCCCCGCCCCCGGAATCCCCGCCCTCGAAACCCGAAACCCGACGGCTTCGACAGCGGCTCTGCCGCTCAAACCCGAAACTCCCTCTCCCGCCCCCGGCATCCCCCCCACCCCCGAAACCCGAAACTCGCAACCCAAAACTCCCTCCGCGACCCCGACCGCCGGTCAACCCATCAAGATCACGCCGGCGGCCGCTTCGGCGTTGCACCGGGTCTATTTTTCAGCCGGCAAAATCGTCGTGCAGGACGGCAAGGACGAGGGCTACATTCTCCTGGTCGGCAACGTGCAGGTCATGTACCACGAGCCGGACACCGGGCGGTCGGTCACGCTGCAATCCGATCGCGCGGTGATCTTCACCGCTCCCGGAATACTGAACGCCGGGAATCGTGAACTGGACGCGCAAACCGTTCGCGGCGTCTATCTCGAAGACAACGTGATCGCCACCGACGGTTCGTACACCATGCGAGGCCCCCGCGTTTTTTACGATCTGATCCACCAGCGGGCGGTGGTCCTGGAAGCGGTGTTTTACACGTGGGACATCAAGCAGCAAATCCCCATCTACGTCCGCGCCCGCAAGCTGATGCAGATGTCCGACGCCGAGTGGCGGTCGAGCAACGCCAGGTTGAGCACCAGCGAATTTTTCGAGCCGCAGTTCTCGCTCGGCATGAACAAACTCACCGTCACCAAGGAACAACGGGCCGAGGGCGATTCGCCGGCGTATCGCTATGTCGGGCAGGGCGCGACGATCAACCTCGGCCCGCTGCCGGTGTTCTACTGGCCTGGGTTCTCCGGCGACATCACACAATCGCCGCTGAAAAAAATGGATGTCAATTACAACACCCGCAACGGCATGATCGTCAAGAGCCGGTGGGACGCCTTCGCCCTGGCCAACACCCAGTCACCCGACGGCGTGGAAGCCACGCTGCTGGTCGATGCCTACACCAACCGCGCCGGCGCCACCGGCCTCGAACTCAACTACGACGTGCCCAAGGCCTTCGGACGACTTGACAGTTACCTCATGTACGATGTCGGCGAAGACGAGCCGGGCGGACGTGAATCCGTCGAACCCGAAGACAACTTCCGCGGCATGGCGCACTGGCAGCATCGCCACTACCTGCCCGCCGGCTGGGAAGCGTCCCTCGAACTGGGCTACCTGTCCGATCCGACTTTCCTCGAAGAATACTTCGCCGAACACGCCTACACCGACAAGCCCTGGGAAACGTCCATCTATCTCAAAAAGCAGCAGGACGACTGGGCCTTCACCTTCCTCACCAAGTACGACCTGCTCGATTTCGCCCCGCAACTGACGCAGCTTCAAACCCCCGGTTACACCGTCGATAAACTGCCCGAACTGGCCTACTACCGCGTCGGCACGCCCCTGCTCGGCGACAAACTCACCTGGTTCAGCGAAAACCGCGCCTCCGCCCTCCGCATGAACTTTCCCACGCAAACCCCGCGACAACTCGGCTTCTCCGCCGCCGAGTCCCTCGCACTGTTCGGCATGGCCAACACCGCCCGTTTCGATGACGCGCTCCAGGCCGGCGGACTCGACGACAACACCGTCATCCGTCTGGACTCACGACAGGAACTGGACCTGCCCCTCAAGCTCGGACCCATCGACATCGTCCCCTACCTCGCCGGACGAGTCACCACCTACGACCATGATTTTTCCGCCTACAATTCCGGCCGCGATGACGACAACCATCGCCTCTGGGGACAGTCCGGCATCAAACTCCACACCGCTTTCTCCAACACCTTCGACAACGCCGAAAGCGAATTGCTCGACATCCATCGCCTTCGACACATCATCGAACCCTCGGCCAACCTTTCCTACGCCGCCGCGACCATCAACCAGACCGACCTGCCGGTGTACGATTACAACGTCGAATCCCTCGCCGAGGGCACGCAGGTCCGCCTCGGCCTGCGCAACACCCTTCAAACCCAGCGCGGCGGGCCTGACCACTGGCAGTCCGTCGATGTCTTCCGACTCGACACCGATTTCATCCTCGACGAAGGCCACTCGCAATCCAACAATCCCCTGGCCAGGTTCTTCGACTACCGCCCCGAATACTCCCTCACCGGCGACCACTTCTTCACCGAAGCCGCCTGGCAGGTCACCGACGCCCTGGCCACCGTCGCCAACATGAATTACAGCTTGGAGCGCGACCGCATCGAACGATGGAACCTCGGCATCATCTTCGACCACAACCCCCGCCTCACCAGTTGGGCGCAACTGCGAAACATCGAAGCCATCGATTCGCTCATCTTCCAGTACGGCTTCGATTACCTGCTTTCACCCAAGTATCACCTGTCCTTCTCGCAAGCCATCGACATCACACGCGGTCGAAGCCGCGAAGTCGCCGTCGTCGTCACCCGACGCATGCCCCGCATGTTGCTGCTGGTCGCGTTCAGCTTTGATCCGATCGACGATTCCACCAGTGCCGGCATCGCGCTGGCGCCCGAAGGTTTCGCAGGCAAAGGCAACGTCGGACGAAACCCCTTCCTCTTCCCGCAATAGAAAGAATTGGGCGATTGGGTGATGTATGATTGGGTGATGTAAATACACGCCAAGACAGAGCGAGTCTTCGAGCGCCGCCTTGGGTTCTTCACCACTTCACCCACAATCCAACATCACCCAATCACCCAATCACCCAATGACCACCCTCTCCTCCATCACGCTTCCCAAAGGTTTCCGCGCCGCCGGCGGAACCGCCGGCCTCAAACCCTCCGGCAAACCCGACCTCGCGCTCATCGTCGCCGACCAGCCCTGCCCCTGGGCCGCGGTCTTCACCCAAAATAAAGTCTGCGGCGCGCCTGTCACCGTCGGACGTGAACACCC
>JBAYVY010000143.1:0-8627 GCA_041674345.1 Phycisphaeraceae bacterium
GAACATGCGGGGGGCGTACTCTATCAGTTTTCGCCGAATAACGCAGAGTAAAACGCACATGAAAATCAGCATCGACTGGCTGAACCAATACCTGGATCGCGCGGTGGACGCCTCGGAAGCCGACGCGGTACTGACCAACGTCGGCTTTCCCATTGACGGCACGGAACAGGCCGACGACGACACGATCATCGACGTCGAAGTGACCAGCAACCGCGGCGACTGCCTGTCACACGTCGGCGTGGCGCGCGAGATCGCGGCGGCGACCGGACGCAAACTCAAATCACCGACGATCACGCAGCCGACTGCTTGCGGCGATGTCGCGTCACTGACAAGCGTCACCAACGAAGCGCCGGCGTTGTGCCCGGTTTACACCGCTCGCGTCATCACCGGCGTGAAGATCGCGCCGAGTCCCGCATGGTTGCAGCGACATCTGCTGGCGGTCGGGTTGAGGCCGATCAACAACGTGGTGGATATCACCAACTTCGTGTTGCACGAACTGGGCCAGCCGCTGCACGCTTTCGACATGAAGCGACTGGCCGAGCGACGCATCGTGGTCCGCAATGCGAAGGCGGGCGAGCCGTTCACGGCGATTGACAAGACGCGGCACCTGCTGCGGGCGGACATGCTGGTGATCGCCGATGCCCAAAAGCCCGTCGCACTGGCGGGCATCATGGGCGGGCTGGACAGCGAAGTGACGGATGCGACGACGGACATTCTGCTGGAATCGGCGGCGTTCGATCCGCTGAGCATCCGCAGCACCAGCCGGGCGATGAAACTGGCGAGTGATTCGAGCTACCGCTTCGAGCGCGGCACGGCTTTGGCGAATGTCGATCGCGCCGGTCAGCGCGCGGCGCAGCTGATCGTCGAACTGGCGGGCGGAACGTTGGCCGGGGGCGTGATTCGTGTCGGGAGCGAGCCCCCGGAATTGAAACGCATTGCGATGCGGCCGGCGCGTTGTCATGCGCTGCTGGGTTACGAGGTGCCGGTGGATCGCATGATGACGTTGCTCGGCGCGTTGGAGTTGGAACCGAAGATCAGCGGCGAGCGCATCGAGTGCGTGGTTCCGTCGCACCGTTTGGATTTGGAGCGTGAGATTGATTTGATTGAAGAGGTCGCGCGGCTGGCGGGATACGAGGCGATACCGATGCGGGAGAAGATGCCGCTGGTCGTGCGCCCGCCGCAGGCGATGGTGCTGGCGCGGCAGCGTATCGGGCAAGTGTTGGTGGCGCACGGGTATCACGAGACGATCACGTTCAGCAACATCGCGCCGAAACTGACGCAGCCGTTCACGGAGCGCGAGCATGAGGTCATCATGCTGGACGACGAGCGCAAGGCGGCGGAACCGGCGTTGCGCACGTCGCTGCTGCCATCGCTGTTGTCGGTGCGCAAAACGAATCAGGACGCGGGCAACACCGGCGTGAAACTGTTCGAGGCGGCGCGGGTGTTCAGCGAAAAGGACGGGCGATTCGCGGAGAGCAAAGACCTGGCGATGCTGGCCGACGCCCCCGCCCCCGGAAACGGCGACGGCGGATCGCTGCGATATCTGCGAGGAACGATTGAAGAGTTGCTCGAAGCGCTGGGTTGCGAAGCGCGGTTCATTGAGGCGGGCGACCGCACACCGGCATGGGCGGAAGTGGCTGGGCTGATTATGGAAGGCCCACGCAATCCCAAACACATCATCGGCGTGATCGGCGTGCCGACGGGCGCGGTGATGGATTTGTTCGACTTGAAGACGCCGGTGCATCTGGCGTGGCTGGATTATGCGACGATCACCGCGTATTTCCCGCGCAGCGTACAGACCCAACCGCTGGCCAAGTTTCCCGGCATCGAGCGAGACCTGTCGGTCATCGTCGATGAATCAGCCACGTGGGGCGCGGTGGAAGGCGCCGTCGCCGCCGCCGACCCGGAACTGCTGGAGCGGATACAATTCGTCGGTGTGTATCGCGGCAAGCAGATCGGTCCGGGCAAAAAGAGCGTCACGATTCGCATGACGTTCCGCGATCCAGGCAAAACGCTTCGCCACGATCAGGTCGATCCGCAGGTCAGCAAAGTCGTCGGGCAATTGCAGGCATCGCTGCGTGCGGAACTGCGCGTCGCGTGATGCGAAATACCCTGGAGGGTTCGCCGGTGAAATGGGTCGCACTGGGATGCCTGTGGCTGTCGATGCTGTCGATGGAAGGATGTTTTTATTCCACCGGGCCGGACATTCCGTCGGACTGGATCGGTCGGCGAGCCGCGCTGGCGATGCTGGATGATCCGAAAGACCACGGCCGGCTGGAAATCATCGCGTGTTACAGCCCCCCGCTGTTTTCGCACGCGGCGTTGCGGCTGGTCTGCCCTGATCGGCCGGTCATCTTCTGGGATCCCGGCGGCGATTACGCCAAGGACAAAGGCCCCGGCGGACGCGCCCATGATCTGATCTCCGATCCGCCCACGCTTTCCCGATATCTGTCCTACCGCGAAATGCTCGACGACACCGGCGGCGAAATCTTCCAGTGGGACATCCCCCCCGACGTCGCCCTTCGCCTGCACAACACCCTGACCAGCGGTAATCCCCTGGGCACGCCCGGCGGCGCGTTCACCACCAGCGCCGTCGGCCTCCAGTGCTCGCTATCCATCAGCGATTTCCTCCGGCGATTCGCGCCCGACATACTGACCATCGACGATGATTACTTCTATCCCTTCAGCTTGGCGCAACATCTGTGGACCCAGCATCCCCACCGCGTCCTGGTCTATCGCCGCGATATTCCGCTGATGATCTATCTGCCTCCCGTACGCCCCGACACCCACACGCTGCCGGGCGGGTGATTTCAAGGAGCGTCCGCCTTGCGATCCGTCATTCTCTGCATTGTGCTGGCGATGTGCGCCGGCTGCCACTTCCCCGGCGAAGCCGATCCCATCACCCCCGCCGGATGGCTCGGACAAACCGTCCCCGCCGCTTCCCCGGATTACGACATCAACATCGGCGCTCCGCGCATCCAGATGATCGTCTGCTACGGCGGGAACTATTTCCAGCACGGCGCGCTCCGCGTCATCACCACCGACCGCCCCGCGCTGCTGTGGGATCCCTCCGGCACATTCACCGAGCGCTACAACGTCACTCGAAGCCGCGACATCGTGCGGGGCGATTCCACGCTGGACCGCTTCTGGGTCTATCGCCTCAGGGAATGCGGCGGGCGCTACATGCAGGTCTTCGAGTTCGACACCACCGACGCCGATGCCGACCGACTCTACGACGCCCTGCTGGCCGGCGGCGAAAATCGCCCCGACAGTTTCGACACCACCGGCGGCGCGTTCGACTGCGCGCGACTGATCGCTCGTTTTCTCCGCCAATACCCCACCGAACGCTTCACCGTGCCGGAGATTTACTTCTTCCCCCACAACCTCGGCCTGCACCTGTGGACACAACACCCCACCCGCGTGTACCTCTACCAACGCGGCGAACAACCGAAAATCCTTATGCCCTCCGGAGAACCCCATGAAGAATAAAGCTCTGAAAATCATTCTGGCGATCGTTCTGGCGGTGTTTCTGCTGTTCGGCACCCTGCTCGTCGGCGGAGGTGCCTGGGTGTATTCGCACGGCTATTACCACGCGCTGCTGGGCGGGATCGCCGAGTCCGAAAGCAAATGGGACGAAGCCATCGGTTACTTCAAAACCGCCTACGAGAAGAACCCCGACGCTCTCATGGTCGCGCATGCCCTGGCCTGCTGCTATGCGATGAAAGGCGATAATGAATCCTGTTTCCACTGGCTTGAAATCGCCGTGAATCCCACCTATGGAGATTTGGCGAGAGACGCCGCGAAGACGGACACCGAATTCGATTCCGTGCGTCAAACGCCGGAGTTCCAGGCCCTGATCGCCGAACCGGCGGAGAAGTAGAACCGGATGCTCCTCCGCCACGGCTGGTACTCCCCATGATTCCCATCGGGTCGATTGTTGCGTTATTCCTCGCCGGCGGCACATAATGCGGGCATGAAACTGCACGTGTATCTGGATACGACCGTTATCAGCGCTGCGGATGATTTGCGCACGCCTGAGCGCCAGACCCAGACTTTGGTTTTCCTCGCTCGTTCAGGCGAGTTTGAGTTTGCCACGTCGGAACTGACCCGGCAGGAACTTGCCGCAACACCCGATGCGCAACGACGAGATCGCCTGCTGGCACGGATCGCATCAATCCCCTGCATCGGCATCACGGCCCCGATGCACACGTTGGCGAAGGAGTATGTCGAACACGACATCATTCCCGCGGCCTATGAAGACGACGCCATCCACATCGCGGCCGCCGTACTCTCCGGTCAGGACATCCTTGCCAGTTGGAACTTTCGCCATATGGTCAATCGTCGCCGGCGAGCAATGGTGAATCTGCTGAACGCCTCCCGAAATCTGCCGGCCATCGAGATTCTGACGCCGCCGGAGCTATAATGAAATAATGACAATCGCCACGGGATATTTCGACTATCAGTCAGTGGCCCGCGAAGCGGGGATCACCTCGGAACAACTGGCGCGGATCGTCGAGCGCGTCCGATGTGATTACCCCATCGATCCGATGCTTTGCGAACTGCATGTGCTGCGCGCGTGCCGGGCGATTCGGGATCGACGAGTCACCCTCGAACAAGTCATCGCCCAGCCCAGCGCGACGGGGCGATAAAGCAAGTTTTCGCGCGAACCCCATCAATCAACTGTAGATGCCTTTGCGTACTGAACTCGATGGTGCCCGAATGTGGTTGCTTCGCAAAGTCGTGTACCAAGACGACCTTTGCCTGTTTCTCGCCGAAATGTTTGCGGGCAATCCAATGGAAGACCGACGATTGGGAAATTGTGTAATCGAAGGTCGCCGAAAAATCGAACCCCGCGAAGATAGTCGGCACTTTATCGTAAGATTTCCACAGTTTGTTGCCTGGCAAGTCGTTGACGAAACATATACCACCAAGGACGATTATGAACAATGCGACGATACGGGGGTGCTTCAAATACTTAGCCGCTCCAAATATCTCGACTACATTAAAAGCAGCCACGGATGGTTTGAGGCCACACTTGGACCAGCCAAACAGTATCGAGTTTGCACTGCGAATGAAATTGTGGATGTTGTCGCCTGCCAATCGCCAACTGTAGGACCGTGGACGGGTACCTGACAGTCTCGCGGTACTATCGCCCCCAGACCGTAGTTTTGAACATGGCATATGATCGCTATTGTGTTATTGCGAATTGAAACCCCGGTCATTTCCCCGCGGCGACCGGCGTTTCTTCCGCCGGGGCGTTCGGGGCGGCGGGGTGCTTCACGCCGATCATCACCACCGTCAGGTCATCGACCTGGTGCAGCGAACCGGGCTGGGCGTCGATCACATCCTCCAGATGCGTCATCGCCTGTTTGACCGTGCCGGCGTTGAGCTGCGCGAATTCCTGTTTGAAGCGGGTCAGGTCGTGATGCGATTGGCCGTCGCTGAAGGCGGTCTCGAAACCGTCGGAATAAATCAACAGGCGGTCGTCGGGCTGGAGTTGATAGCGGGCGGTGCTGAACGCCTCATCGCCGAACACGCCCAGCAGCGGGCCGTCGGATTCGATCAGATCGATCGCCTGTTCGCCTCGCAACAGCATCGGATAGGGATGACCGGCCCGCGAAAGCTGCAATTCATGGGTGCGGCAATTCAGCAGCGCGTAACAGGCGGTGGCGAAGCGCACCGTGCCGGACGAGCGATTGACCATTTCGTGATTGAGCCGGGCGAGCGCTTCATGCGGCGGCACGAGGCGGTAATGATTTTCGAGGACTTCCTTGGTGGGCAGGGCGCGTTTGACGAACATGGTCATCAGCGCCGCCGGTACGCCGTGGCCCACGACATCGGCGACCCACAGGCCGATATGGTCTTCATCCAGCCGCTGCACGTCGTAGATGTCGCCGCTGACGTAGGTGGCCGGGCGGAACATGACCTGAATGTCGATGTCGCCGACCTGGGGCACTTTGGTCGGAAGGAACTCGCGTTGCACTCTCGCCGCCAGTCGCAGTTCCTCGTCGAGTTTGTCCATTTGTCCGATGAGCCCGCCGTGCTGGCGTCGGGTGATGCTCACTTCCTGTTTGAGATGCGAGATCGTCTCCGCCTGGCTGAGCATCGTGTTGACGATCAGTTGCAGGCGATCGGTGTCGAGATGTTCGGGCACGACGATCGCGCCGCTCTGGAAGATCGCCCCGGCATCCATCGTTTCATCGGTGCGCGTGATGAGCACCGGATACATGCCCAGCGACAACTGTTCGAGCACTTCGTAAAGTTCCGTCGTGTCGGCGCTATCGACGATCAGCCAGACGATGCGTCCCTGCCATCGCAGACGGTCGGCCAGCAAATCCTCCGGCGAGGCGAACCGGATGACCGCCGGCCGTTCCCCGTGCCAGCCGCTCATGGCTCGCGTCGCCAACACGCGCCCTCGCGCGGTCGTGCCGGGCCAGCCGATCACCAATACATCGCATGAGCCGGGCATGCACTCGCTTTCACTGAAAGACTGAATGATGAACCATCATGTCCATCGACTCAGCGGGCCAGCGGCTTGAGCGATTCGGTCGCAAGTCCCACCTTTTCACCGAGTTTTAACGCAAGTTTATCGGTCAAACCCCCTTGCACCTCGATGGCGAACTGGGCCGGGTATCCGCTGCCGTACTGCGGCAAATCGTCATCCCTGATCGCCGGGTCCGGCGCGGTCATCTTGCGAATCGACACGATCCGACCCGATGCGTCCAGAAAAATCACGTCGATGTCCGTCTTGCAGTTACTCATCCAGAACGACAGCACCCGCGGCTGGGGAAACACGAACAACATCCCGCCATCGTCGGCGATGTGGTCGCGGTACATCAATCCGTCGCGACGGGCTTTGTCTGTCATCGCCAGTTCCAGGTGGAACGTCCGACCGCCCAGTGTCACCGTTTCGTGCGTGCGATCGCCGCAACCGGCCAGCGACGGCAGTATCACCAGCATCACGCATCGCATCATCCAACGCCTGTTCATCGCGTCGCTCCTTTGCGCAGCCATTGATCGTCAGTCGCCGTGAAAATCACGGGTTCTCGCGGCAGCTTCGACAAGTCGAATCGTTCGCCGAACATCGCGGCACTCATGGGTCGTCTTTCCGCCATCGGCATCGACCACCCTGCCAGCAGGCCGAGGATGCGTTCGGGGGGTACGCCGAGTTGCCGGTAGTAACTCAGCCGCGTGTCGCCGTGCCGTTTGGCCAGACGCCTGCCGTCTTCGCCGATCACCAGCGGCAGGTGGCAATACGCCGGTGTCGGGCTGAGTTCCAACAACCGGTACAACAGCAGTTGTCGCGCTGTTGAACCGAGCAGATCATCGCCGCGCACGACTTGCGTCACACCGGCCGTCGCGTCGTCGATCACAACCGCCAACTGATACGCCGGCAAGCCCTGCTTCGTCGCCACGACAAAATCGCCGACGACCTGCTGCACATTCGTTTCGACGCGACCGTGAAAAATATCATCAAACATGATTCGCTCATCAGGCACGATCACGCGCCACGCCCCCGGAAGTTTGAAATCGAAAAAATGCTCGTCTCTTCCCGCCTCTTTATCAGCCGCGTCTTCCGAGACGCGGTTTTCCACCGGTCGGCACGTGCCGGGGTATCGCAATTCATGCTCATCGCCGTGCGGGGCCGACTGCGCCGCGGCGATCTCACCTCGCGTGCAGCGACAGGGGTAAATCAACCCGCGTCCGGCCAGTTGTCGCAGCGCGGCCTGATAGCGCGGCAGTTCCGTCAACTGATACGTCGGGCCGCTGTCCCAGTCGATGCCCAGCCATCGCAGATCGTCGATGGCCTGTTGATCGGCGCCGCGCTTGACACGGGGGCTGTCCAGGTCGTCGATGCGCAGCGCGATCTTCCAGCCGCGCTGCCGCGCCATCGCCCAATTGATGATGAACGATCGCGCATTGCCCAGATGCAACGCGCCGGTCGGCGAGGGAGCCAGTCGTGTGACGTTTTCGCTCATCGGATGCGCCTTGCGTCCTGCGGCTTGCGGTTTGCGGGGCAAATCGTAACACAAGCCGCATCCCGTATCCCACACCCCGTAAACCGCAAACCGCAAACAGAGTATATTGGTTGACATGAGTGAGCCGAAACCGACATTGGGGCCGCTGCGGCTGGCCGTGCTGATCTCCGGCGGAGGCAGCACCATGACCAACATCGCCCGCCACATCGCCGAGGGCGAACTCCATGCGGTCATCTCGCTGGTCGTCGCATCGAACGACACCGCCGCTTCGACCGGCATTGAACGCGCCAAACAACTCGGCCTGCCCGTCGAAATCGTCATTCGTAAACAGTTCCCCGACACCGCATCATTTTCCGATCGCGTCTGGTCGCTGATCCGTGAAGCAAAAGCCGATCTGGTCGTGCTGGGCGGATTTCTCAGCTTGCTGAACATCCCCGATGATTACCGGCACAAGGTGATGAACATTCACCCCGCCCTGCTGCCGGACTTCGGCGGCAAAGGCATGTTCGGCCACCACGTTCACGAAGCGGTCATCCAGTCCGGTGCGAAAGAGTCGGGTTGCACGGTCCACTTCGCCGACAACCAGTACGACCACGGCCCGGTCATCCTCCAACGCCGCTGCCCCGTCCTGCCGACCGACACCCCCGA
>JBAYVY010000144.1:0-8614 GCA_041674345.1 Phycisphaeraceae bacterium
ATCGCTTCCGGGGGCGGGGGTCATGGCCACCCCCTGGCGCACATCGCGATGTAAATGCGTTCAGCCCGTTCGCTGGCGCGGATGAACAACTGGCTGATGACGGTGGCGGCATTGCGCCAGTCGCGCCGGCGACTGAGCGCGAAGGTGCGGCTGGCACGCGCCCGACGCATGCGCGCCGACTCGTCAATCAGCACGAACAAATAGCGATACATCAGCGACAACGTGGTCATCAACAGCGACGGCAGATGCAACCGCTGAAGCACGCGAAGCAATTCACTGAACGGCGTGGTGTTGGCCAGCAGAATCATCGTGAACAGACAAAGCGTGCATTTGGCGGCCAGAAAAACGAACACCCGCCAACCGCCGGGCTGGAAAAGATGGAGCGCCAGCACGCCGATGACCAGCGGTTCCAGCCAGAGCAGCCGGCGAAGAAGAAACGATGCGGGAATGCGGCTGATCGCCGCGACGCCAACCAGCGCCAGAGCCGCGCCGGGCAAAACGCCGAAATACACCGGAACCACCGGCGGCAACGCGATGATGAAGACGACCCCCGCCATCGCCATGAGCAGCTTGAAAGATGCGGGCAAACGATGCACCGGCGAATCCAGGCGGCTGTATCGGTCCAGAAAATCGGCGTACATGAATGCGAAGCTATCTGAGAACGCGACTTTTCGCAAAGTGTGCGGAGCCGCTCTGCGACGTCAACTTCACCGCATTTCCGACATTTGATCGTGTTCCAACTGCAATCGCTCGCCCGGATCGGGGAACAGCTTATCGAATCGTCGGCGACCTTCGTCGCTGTCATCAACATGGATTTCTTCCGTGGCGATGACGACGAATTCGCCGTTGCGCCAGGTCATGGTATCGGCGGTTCCTTCGCTGCCGCCAGTTCGGTAATAACGCAGGAGGCGGATGGAACCGTCGGACGCGAGGGGCAGGATGCGGAACGCGAGTGGGTGCAGGAAGATTTCGCCCAGGGGCCGCCAGTTTCCACCGTCACGTTTGAGAACGAGGAAAGTCAACCCGGCTTGGCCGCGCGTGGCGGGATTGCCGAGAAACCATTCCGGCGTGCCGTCGTGGTCGATGTCGGCATGGGCGTGTTCCACGCGGTCCAAAAGGAACAAAAAATCCTCCGAGATGGTTCCACACGTTGCCGAAAACGGAACGGTTGAATGGCGGCAACAACCGGCGAGCGCGGACGCGACGGCAATGGTGAGAAGGTAAATCGGCCACATGAGCGGCCCGGATGGAGAAGTATTCGCTTGTGTGTGGCTCATATTGTGGTTCCCTCGCCGACTTGTTTGTTTTTCGCTCAATCCGCCAGTAAATCGACGCGGCGGGTTCGGTAGTACCGCCACAACCTTCGCAAAATCCGTAAACCACTCATCGGTTGATGTCCCCGTGCCCGGTTGGCCGCGCCGATGGCGAACGCCAATCCCCACTGCTTCGCCAGTATGCCATATGCGTCACACAGGGACTTGTGCGGGTCGTATAAGTTCGTCGATTCACTGCTCACCGCGTTGACTTCGATGATCGCAAAACCCCGCCCGGCGCGCAGTTCATCCGCCTCGGCGTATCGCACGTCGAACCGCCCGAAATAGAATCCGTCGATCTTATGAGCGATGCGGTCGATTTCACGTTCGAGCGCGTCGGTTTTCAAAGTTTCTCCGTCCAGAAACATCGTGCCCTGACAATGGTTGCCCGCCATCGCCAGCGGCTTGCGTTCGCCCTTCGCCAACACCATCGACTGTTGTTCGCCCAGTCGCTTCAGAAAGATCGCCGCCTGCATCCGGTAGCGCGGATGTTTCCAGATCAACCGCGCCAGCGTATGTTTGCCGTCGCCATCAATCCACGAAAACACCTTATCAGTGATGGAGAAAATGCGTCCGCGTTCCTCACCGGGCATCCGGTAATAGAAAATCCCCGCCTCAAAGGGGCCTGGGTGGTACGTCTGCGCCAACACCGCATAATCGCACTTCGCCAGATACGCATTCGCCTGTTCGACGCTTTCGATTTTCTTCACGCCCGCCCCGCGCTGCCCGGCATCCGGCTTAAAGATTTGAGGCCATGTAAGTGCGTTCACCGTTTCGACCGATTTCAGCAACCTGCTGGGCGCGATCGGTTCATCTTGTAATTGTGACAGAATCTTCCACTTGCTTTCGCCCACGATGCCGCCGTCCTCGTACACCGGGTCCGCCGCCGTGAACACGCCGAACCCCCGATGGCGAATCGCCAGCCACACGAACACCGGCACCATCGGCAGATAAAACACCCAGCCCGGCCAGAACTCCCACCGCCCCATCCGCTGCCATCGCGCCAGCATCCGATACCGGTCGGTCGGCGTGCCCAGCGCCGTCACCAGCCGGATCGCCAGCAATATCACCAGCGCCGTCCCCAAAAGCGACAACCAGCCCCCGCCGAAAAATCGCTGCATCGGCCCGGCCACCACGTCCCCCGCCATCGCCACCACCAGCACGATGATCGGCGTGTAAAACATCGCCGCGAACAACGCCCAAATGAGAAACTTCTTCGACTTCGTGCCGATCACCCCCGCCGAAACATACAGCGGCAACCGCGTGCCCGGCATGAACCGGCTGGCGAACACCGCCACGAATCCGTATCGGTCGAACCATTGCGTCAATCCCTCGATCCGCCGCGTCGGCAGTCGCCTTGCGATCGGCCTCCACTCCAGCACCCGTCTTCCCAACACGCGCCCCAGCAGCCACAACCCCACGTCGCCCATGAAAATCCCCGCGAAGCAGCCGAACACCCCCAGAAACAGGTCGATCCGCCCCGCGTTCACCAGCAGCCCCACCGAAATGCACGTCAAATCCTCCGACACGAAGGTCGCCGCCGCCACCGCCGCCAGTCGCCACCACGGGTTCGCCCGTTCCTCCAGCCGCAGTCGTCGAAACAGATCACCCTCCAGGCCGCTCACCGGCTTTTTCTCATCGACCGTCGATCGTGCGAACCTACCCGCCGACGGATCGCTCACCTGTTCGATGAACGGCACGATCTGATCGGCGTACTCTTTGGCGCCCTTCGCGGTGAACAGCAAAATGTGTCCGCCGCTGAATGTCACCAACCGGCTTCGCCGCACGATGTCGTGATGCTCCCGCGCCGCCGCCACAGGCACCAGCGGGTCGTTGCGTCCGTGCAAAATCAACACCGGCACCCCCGGAATCCCCGCCCCCGGAACACCCGCCCCCGGCACATCGCGTTCCGCGTCGTTCAACCGTTCCAGCATCGCACGAATCGGACGCTGATCGCTGTCCATGAAATTGCGGATGAACGCATGTCGCGCCGCTCGGTCCCCCAATAATCCGAAATGCGGCAACAACTCCGGCCCCACCACGAACACCGCGTATCCCACGTCATATTTCAAATGCTCGAAATCATAATCCCCCGTCCCCTCATGCTCCTGAACACCCAATCCCGACGCCAGCGTCAGCGACCCGACACGCCCCGGCATCTCATCGGTCAGCGCGATCGCCGCCGCCGCGCCGAAACTGTAACCGATCAGATGCGCCCGCTTCACGCCCATCGCATCCATGAAGCCGCGCACATCGTCGGCACACGCTTGGATTCCGTAATCATCGACCCATGCCGTCGATTGTCCGTAACCCGGCATCCGCGGCGCGAGTACGCGAAAATGTTCGCCGAGCAGCGGGCCGAGCCGCTTGAAATCCCCGCCCATCGTCGGGCTTCCGTGCAGCGCGACGATCGTTTGCGCCGCGTGCGAATCGCCGTATTCGTGATACGCGATCGTGACCGGTCGCTCCCCGTGCCCGGTGATTCGCACGACGCGCCGCGGGTCGCCGGTGGAAGGCGAACCGAAACCCGGCCAGACCAATCCCTGACTGATCGCCGACAGCGCCACCATCGCCGCGTACACCATCCACCAGCGAATGCGATACCCCGCGATTGTCATTCCGCCCTCCCCCGTAACGAAACCTCGCCGGCCCACTGTTCCATCATCACCTGGTCGGCCACCGGCACGTAGCGCATCGCGATAGAAAAGGAGTCAGACCTCTTTTCTATCGCGACATCGACTTGCGTCATGCTCACCGTGCTCGCATCCGGTCGCCTCATGCACACGCTCAACTCCGGCTGATCGGCCCAGCGGTGTGCGTGAAACGCCCGTTGCGCTTCGCGCCACTCCGTCGCATCGACTTCAAACATTTTCTCAAACAGCGCCGAACGCGGCCCGGTCACCAGCGCGTCGCCCAACCCCGAACTGGTACACATCACCGGCCCGCGCAGCATCGCCCGCCCGCGACATCCAATGGTTCGCCCGTCACTGCGCCAATCGCACACTTCGCGCCCGTCGGTCACGACCAACCGGAACGGCGAATAACGCATCGGGTCGATGGCCGCCGCGAAACTCATTGCGTCATCCACGGATGCCATGTCCATGATCGCGGGCACGATGAGGCCGCGGGAGGAAAGGGACTGAGGGACGGAGGGACGAAGGGACGAAGTGAAAGAGGCGGAGCCGATCCCCACTTCGTCCCTTCGTCCCTTTGTCCCTTCGTCCCTCTCTTTCCCCACTTCGTCCCTCCGTCCCTTCGTCCCTTCGTCCCTCTCTTTCCCCACTTCGTCCCTCCGTCCCTTCGTCCCTCCGTCCCTTTCTTCCCCCCCTTCGTCCCTTCCCGCATTCACATTCAGCAGCATCGCCACCAGGCCCGCGTCGTTGGCGGCGATCCAGGTTCCGCTTGAATCGGGGTCGATGGGCATGATCGCCTGATGCCGGCCGCAACGGCGAAGTCGCGGGGGCCGCGCGATCGAGCGGGTTCGCGATTCATCGCGGTTCATCATCATGCGAAATGATTTTCCCCCGCCCGATTCGTCGGCCGGCACAATCGTGACGGTACACATCAGCGGCCCCTCGTCCGCAAAAACGCCAGTGTGGAAGGCGCGTAACCGAACTTCGCCGGAAGTTGTCCGCCCCGCATCCGCGCCATCACGCTGATGATCGCGTTGTGATGCACGGTGTGGCCGACGACGAACGCCGCCTCGCGCGCGACGGTGGTGGTGGTCGTGATCGGCGGGGCGTCGGCGCTGAGCAAGACATGCAATGTCAGCGTCCGTTCGCCGTCGGCGGGGGATTGGTTCAGCCGGTCGATCAACTGTTCGCAATGATCAACCGCGATTTGCCGGTGGGTTTCGACATCCGTACCGCGCTGACGCCGGTCGTAATTCAGTTCGCCGTCGGCGGTCGCGTCCAGCCATGCCGCGACGTGATCCAGCACGTGGCGGACGTGCCCGCCGATGGACGAATCGAACACTTCGCCGAACCGATGCGTGTATTGTTCATCGCTCAGGGAACGCAACACGCCGGCTAGTTCCTCCAGCAGACAGATGAGCGGGGTGTGTATTTGATCCGCGATTGGTGTGTTGCCCATCAGCGACTCCCGCGCCCCTCAAGAATAAACCGGCACATTGTAGCACTGCGCCCGCGGGGCGGGACGCGGAACATCAGGACAGCAAAACAGCAGAACATCAAAGACCAGCACGACACGTTTCCGATGTTCCGCTGTTTTGCTTTTTTACTGTTCTGTTGTGTTGTCCCCTATTGGGGCAACGCTTTTTCCCAGCAGGCGATCATCTGATCCATCGCCGCGTCCTGCGCGGGGTCGGGGCGGGCGCGTATCGGGTCGGCGTCCATCCAGGCGACGGCCTGTCGCGCGCCTTCGGCGAACGGCACGCCGCCCCCGGAAGCGGCGTACCCGGGTACCAGCGACTTGATTTTGGAATTGTCGAAAACCACGCTGACGGCTTTGTCGCCGAGCAGCGAGCCGCGCCGGTCGGGCGAGAAAAGCGTCAGGTAATCGCTGGGCAGATGGATCAATCGCAGCCGGTCGGCGGGCACACCCGCGGCGTCGGCGATCTGTTGGTAAATCGTGTCCCAGTTCAACACCTCATCGCTGGTGATGTGATATGCCTGACCGAGGGCTTCGGGTCGGCCGAGCAGACCGATGAACGCTTGGGCGAAATCGGTGTTGTGTGTGAGCACCCACAATGACTGGCCGTCGCCGTGAACGATGACGGGTTTACCGGCCCTCATGCGGGCGACGACGGTCGGCCCGGAACCGACGGCGGTGGGCAGATATTGTTCGTTGTAGGTGTGCGACGGGCGCACGATCGTCACGGGGAATTGTTCATCGCGCCAGGCGCGCATCAGCCGGAGTTCGCAGGTGATTTTGTTGCGCGAGTATTCCCAGAACGGGTTGTCCAGCGGAGTGTCCTCGGTGATGAGGTAATGCTTCAGCGGCTTTTGATAGACCGAGGCGCTGGAGATGAAAAGATACTGTTTGTCAACGCGGTCGCGGAACAGAGCGAGATCGGTTTCGATGTGATCGGGAGTGAAGGCGATGAAGTCGGCGACGACATCGAAGCGATGATCGCCGATCGCGGCGGCAACGGTGTCGGGTTGTCGTATGTCCGCATGATGGATCGTGACCCCCGGAAGGTCGCACAGGTTGAGTTCGCGCCGGCCGCGGTTGAGCAGGTGGACCTGGTGGCCTCGCCGGGCGGCGAGTCGGACGCAGGCGGAGGAGATGATGCCGGTGCCGCCGATGAAGAGTAATTTCATAATGTTCAGCGTAAGGGGGGAAATGTCGGTTCGTCAACGATTCGGGGAACACGATTCGGGGAACACCCGGACCTTCGCCCCCGGGAGTAAAGACTCAGGTCCGGCTTGGCGGAGGGCATGAGATTGTTCGCGCATTCCGATCTATACTGCAAACAAACCGGATGACTTGATTTTACGAAAGGCGATGCTGTGCAATATCGAATGCTTGGCCGGACGGGTTTGAAGGTATCGCAGTTGGGTTTCGGCGCGATGCGTCTGCCGATGACCGGCGAGGGGGAGGGGGCGCGTGTGAACCGGGAGTTATCAACGCCGATGATTCATCGCGCTTTCGAGATGGGCGTGAACTACATCGACACGGCTGTCGGCTACTGCAATTCG
This sequence comes from Phycisphaeraceae bacterium, assembly GCA_041674345.1. GTDB lineage: Bacteria > Planctomycetota > Phycisphaerae > Phycisphaerales > Zrk34 > JBAYVY01. The sequence continues at coordinate 6,974 of JBAYVY010000144.1, forward strand.
GACAGCCAGCGCGCGGTGGGCGAAGCGGTGAACGCATGGATTCGGCAGTCGGGGGCGGGCCTGGGGCGTAAGCGGTCGGACATCGTGGTATCGACGAAGAATCATTACTACGAGGAAGATGAATCGGCGTGGTGGAAAAACCTGACCGACAGTTTGGAGCGGCTGGGGCTGGACTACATTGATATTTACAACACGCACGGGGTGAACTGGGAAAAATACAGCAAGTGCGTCGAGCCGCGGATTGGCAAGTGGCTGAACCGGGCGAAGGATCAGGGGCTGATCCGTCACATCTGCACGTCGTTTCACGACAACGCGGAGGCGTTGAGGAAGCTGGTGGATACGGATCGGTATGAATCGTTCACGATTCAATACAACCTGCTGGACCGGCAGTTGGAGGAAGCGATCGGTTACGCGCATGAGAAGGGCAAGGGGATCGTGGTGATGGGGCCTGTGGCGGGGGGACGGTTGGGGGTGCAGAGCGAGGTGTTGATGAAGATGCTTCCGGGGGCGGGGGTGGAGAAGGTGCCGGAACTGGCGTTGCGGTTTGTGTTGAGCAACCCGAACGTGACGGTGGCGTTGTCGGGGATGGGCACGATGGCGATGGTGGATGAGAACGCGGCGATCGCGGCGGACCCGGTGAGTTTGAGCGACGAACAGCGGCGGGCGATTGATTCACACCTGACGCGATTGAAGTCGATGGCGGATTTGTATTGCACGGGTTGCCAGTATTGCATGCCGTGCGATGTGAAGGTGAACGTGGCGGGGATTTTCGCCAATTACAATCTGGGGCGGGTGTACGGTTTGTGGGACGTGGCGAAGGCGCGATACGCGGACATCGTGCGGAACAACCAGGGAGCGGACAACTGTGTGCAGTGTTATCACTGTCTGGAGAAATGTCCGCAGCACTTGGATATTCCGCGCCAGTTGGCGGAGGCGCACGCGGCGATGCGGGGGTAAGGAGGTTGCCAAGCCGCGAGCGGCTGGGGGGCGTTGGTATGAAGTCGTAACCAGCACCGATTTTTATCCGACGTTTTTGGAGTTGGCCGGTCTGCCGCTGAATCCCGCACGGCATTGCGACGGCGTGAGCATGTTGCCGCTGTTGCGCGATTCGAACGTGAAACTCGACCGCGAAGCGATTTACTGGCACTACCCGCATTACAGCAACCAGGGCGGCACCCCCGGCAGATCGGTGCGCAGCGGCGACTGGAAACTCATCGAGTTCTTCGAGGACGGCAAACTCGAACTTTACAACCTGCGCCAGGACATCGAAGAAAAACATAACCGCGCGCAAGAGCAACCGGCGATCACGCAACGATTGCACGGGATGTTGAAGCGATGGCGGGAAGAGATTGAAGCGATCGTGCCGGAGCCGAACCCGGATTACGTGCCGTCGAACCACCCGGCGGCGGACCCGCGGGTGTGAGGGAAGGATGTCACCCATGCGCAGCGCGAAGCCGCGAGCGGCTGGGCGGGACGCTGCGCGTCACCCGCTAAACGAGCGGCGGGTCAGGCGGGGGTGGGTTTGTTGCTGATGCGATCGACGCCTTTGTTGAGGACGCGGTCGAGTTGTCGGAAGGCCTGTCGGATGCGTTGTTCGTTTTCGACCAGGGCGATGCGGATGTAGGATTCGCCGAGTTCGCC
>JBAYVY010000145.1:0-8612 GCA_041674345.1 Phycisphaeraceae bacterium
CAGCCCCAACAACAAAAACACGAACACCGCCACCGCCAGAAAACTCAGCGCCAGTATCGCGCCGTTGATCCCCGGACTGGTCATGAACAACTGCGACACCGTCGGCACCCCGCCGCCCATTTGCACGCCGCCGCTCACCGCCGGTGAACTTCCGGGAGTCTGCGCCAATACCAAAAGGTTCCACATATCGCGCTTTCCATCACAAGTGTTTCACGCCCACTGATCCGCCCATTGTACCCCGTCCAAACATGACGATCCGAAACCCCGGCATGGTTCACGAAAATCCCTGTGAAGCCCGCCCACGGAAAATGCCGCCGTGAATGAAATGACGAATGACGAAATCCGAATGACGATTTAGCCAACAGCCAACAGGTGTAGGGATGTTCCGCCGCCTGTTGGCTCGTGGCTGTTGGCTCTGATCCGATTCGTCATTCGGATTTCGTCATTCGTCATTTCCATCGCTTCACCCCCGCGCGATCTTCCGCAACACCGTGTGCAATATCCCGCCGTTGCGGTAATACTCAATCTCCACCGGCGTATCAATCCGACACTTCGCCTTGAACGTCTTGACTTCACCACTTTCACTTCCGGGACCGGGGGCGGGGGCCGATGCCTTCACCGTCAACACCCGGCCCGGTTTCAAATCATCGTTCACGTCGATGTCGAATGTTTCCTCGCCGGTCAGTCCCAACGACGCCGCGTCCTGGCCGGGCATGAACTCCAGCGGCAACACGCCCATGCCCACCAGGTTCGACCGGTGAATGCGCTCGAAACTCTTCGCGATCACCGCACGCACACCCAGCAGGTACGTCCCCTTCGCCGCCCAGTCGCGCGATGAACCCATGCCGTAGTCCGCACCCGCCAGCACCACCAGCGGCACACCTTGCTTCTGGTAATTCATCGCCGCGTCGTAAATGAATCCCACCTTGCCGGTCGTGAAATCCATCGTGACTCCGCCCTCGGTGCCGGGGGCGAGCTGGTTTCGCACACGGATGTTGGCGAACGTGCCGCGTGTCATCACCCGGTCGTTGCCCCGCCGCGAGCCGTAACTGTTGAAGTCCGCCGGCTGCACGCCGCGCTCCATCAAATACTTCCCGCCGGGCGTCTCCTTCTTGATCGAACCCGCCGGGCTGATGTGATCCGTCGTCACCGAATCACCCAGCTTCGCCAACACCCGCGCCCCCCTGATCGCCTTGATCGGTTTCACCTCCGGGGTCATTTCCCGAAAGAACGGCGGATGCTGAATGTACGTCGATCCCTCGTCCCATGCGAACAAATCCCCCTCCGTGATCGCCACCTTTTGCCACTGCTCATCACCCGTCTCCACATCCGCATACCGCGTCACAAACTGCTCCGGCTTCACCGCCGCCGCCAGCGTCCTGCGCACCTCCTCCTGCGTCGGCCAAATGTCGCGCAGGTAAACGGGCTTGCCGTCCTTCCCCTTGCCCAGCGGCTCGTTCACCAGATCAATATCCACCGTCCCCGCCAGCGCGTAAGCCACCACCAGCGGCGGACTCGCCAGGTAATTCGCCTTCACGTGCGGATTGATCCGCCCCTCGAAATTGCGATTGCCCGACAACACCGAAGCCGCGACCACATCCCCCGCCTCGATCGCCTTCGCCACCGCCTCCGGCAAAGGCCCCGAATTGCCGATGCACGTCGTGCAACCATATCCCACCAAATTGAACCCCAACTGATCGAGATACTTCGTCAACCCCGCCGCCGCATAGTAATCCGTCACCACCCGACTTCCGGGCGCCAGCGATGTCTTCACCCACGGCTTGCGGCTCAACCCTTTTCCCACGGCCTTTTTCGCCAGCAATCCCGCCGCGAGCATCACCGACGGGTTGCTCGTGTTCGTGCAACTGGTGATCGCCGCGATCACCACCGCGCCATGCGCGATTGCGGATTGCGGATTGCGGATTGCGGATTTGCCGAACGTCGCGGTCAAATCCTTTTGCCATTGCGATTTCATGTTCGACAACGCGATGCGATCCTGCGGCCGCTTCGGACCGGCCAGCGACGGCTCAATGCTCGCCAAATCCAATTCCACAATCTTCGTGTACGCGATCCGGGCCGCGTCATCCCGCCAGAACATGTTCGCCTTCGCGTATTTCTCCACCCGCTCCACCACCTTCCGGGGGCGACCCGTCATCCGCAGATAATCCAACGCCACATCGTCAATCGGAAAATACCCCACCGTCGCACCGTACTCCGGCGCCATGTTCGCGATCGTCGCGCGATCCGGCAGCGACAACGCATCCAACCCCTCCCCGAAAAACTCGACGAACTGCCCCACCACCCCCACCTTCCGCAACATCTGCGTCACCGTCAAAACCAAATCCGTCGCCGTCGCGCCCTCCGCCAACCTGCCCGTCAACTTAAACCCCACCACCCGCGGCGTGAGCATGTAAATCGGCTGACCCAACATCACCGCCTCCGCCTCGATCCCCCCCACCCCCCAACCCACCACGCCGATGCCGTTAATCATCGTCGTGTGCGAATCGGTCCCCACCAACGAATCGGGGAACGCGATCCTGCCTCCGTCAGCGCCTTCGCGCAAGCTCACCACGTCCGCCAGGTACTCCAGGTTCACCTGATGCACGATCCCCGTGCCCGGCGGAACGACCCTGAAATTATCGAACGCCTGTTGACCCCATTTCAAAAACTCATACCGCTCCTTGTTCCGTTCAAACTCCACCAGCAGATTCAACCGCAACGAATCTTCCGCCGCGAAATAATCCACCTGCACACTGTGATCAATCACCAGATCGCAGGGCACCAGCGGATTGATCTTCCGGGGGTCGGCCCCCAATCGCTTGGCCGCGTCGCGCAACGCCGCCAGATCGACCACCGCCGGCACGCCCGTGAAATCCTGCAGCACCACCCGGCCCGGCATGAACGGTATCTCGACGGGTTCGGTCTGCTCCGCGTCCCACCCCGCCAGCGTCTTCACATGCTCGCTGGTCACGATGTATTCATCGCAATTGCGCAACGCCGATTCGAGCAACACCCGAATGCTCAGCGGCAACCGCTCCACGTGCCCCACCCCCGCCCTGACCAACGCCTTCAAATCAAAATACGCGACCTCCCCCTCCGCGGTCGCCAACATCTGACGCGCCTTGAACGAATCCTTCAATGACATGGGATACCTTTCTGCTTGCAATGTTTTCCAAACCAGACCGAATCATAGAAAGTAACACAACCCTCCTCCGAGGTAAACGGTGACGGAAATGACGAATGACCAAATCCGAATGACGAATCAAGTTCCAAATTCCAATGTTCAAATCAAGCACGGGATGACGCCGTCTTACTTCCGGGGGCGGCGGCAGACCGTGATGGGTTGTCGTTTGGAATTTGGATTTTGTGATTTCATTCGTCATTCGAGCTTCGAGTTTCTGACTTTCCCCTCACCGAGGCCTGCCATCCTGACACCCCCGCCCGCCTCCCGCGCATCCCTTGGCAGCCCCCGGAAGTTGGAGCCACCCAAAATCGCGTCATATCATCAATAATTAAAATACCTTACAAACTCGCGTTCGGTGGCGGAGATGGCACCCGCCTTGCCGTCTCCCTCATGTTTCCCAGGAGAACCGCGCTGTGGTTGCCGCCGCTTACCGCAACATCCCGATCAACCCCGACCCCGATGAAGCCAACCCCTCATCGCGCCGGCTCAACGTCATGGTCACCGACCGTGGCGAGCGGTGGGCCGTGCAGCTCCCCCAACTGCTCGAACCCCAGGGCGTGTACGCCTACCGCGCCAGCAGCGCCGACCAGGCCGTCGAACTCATCCGCACCCGACCGATCCACGTCGCGGTCGTCGATATGTATCTCGACGCCGACCCCGATGAGCAGCCACGCCCCAACCGTCTGCCCGGCGGGCTCAAACTCCTCCAGGTCATTCAGCGTCTGCCCGACCGCCCCCCCGCCGTCATGGTCGTCCGCAATCGCCACTTCGACCCCCGCATCGACAACTTCGTCCTCACCGAAGCACTCAAACTCAACGCATTCAGCGTCCTCGACCAACCGGTCAACCTCGAACAAATGCTCAGCACCCTCCGCCGAGCCGTCGAACGCTACTTCGGAGGAAGATGGCCAACCTGATTTCCGGGGGCCGCTCGCGGCTTAGCACTTCACCCAATCAACCATCACCAAATCAAACCTACTTTTTAAGGAGCTACGCATCATGAAAGTCAAACCCCTCGGTGATCGCATCCTCGTCCAACGCGTCGAAGCCCAAACCAAAACCAAGCACGGCATCTACCTCCCCGAAACCGCCAAGGAAAAACCCCAGCAAGCCAAAGTCCTCGCCGTCGGCGATGGCAAACTCAACGTCAAAACCGGCTCCCGTACCCCCGTTCAGGTCAAGCCCGGCGACGTCATCCTCCTGTCCAAATGGGGCGGCTCCGAAATCAAAATCGACGGCAAAGACTACGTCATCGTCAACGAAGACGACATCATGGGCGTCGTCGAATAACCCCCGCCCCCGGAAGTAATCAGCCGCTTGCGGCTTAGCATTCTTATAAAACCAACAACCCAAAATCACGGAGATTCATCACATGGCTGCCAAGAAAATCGTATTCGATTCAGAAGCACGTGAGGCGATCCGCCGCGGCGTCAAGAAACTCGCCGCCGCCGTCAAATCGACCCTCGGCCCCGCCGGCCGCGTCGTCGTCATCGAAAAATCCTACGGCTCACCCACCGTCACCAAAGACGGGGTCACCGTCGCCAAGGAAATCGAACTCCCCGACCCCTACGAAAACATGGGCGCCCAAATGGTCAAGGAAGTCGCTTCCAAAACCTCCAACACCGCCGGCGACGGTACCACCACCGCCACCATCTACGCCGAAGCCATCTACGAAGAAGGCCTCAAAAACGTCACCGCCGGCGCCAACGCCAATCTGCTGAAAAAAGGCATCGACATGGCCGTCACCGCCCTGGTCGATGAACTGAAAAAACTCAGCAAGAAAGTCTCCGACTCCAAGGAAATCGCACAGGTCGGAACCTGCTCCGCCAACCAGGACGCCGCCATCGGCAAAATCATCGCCGACGCCATGGAAAAAGTCGGCAAGGACGGCGTCATCACCGTCGAGGAAGGCAAGTCCCTCGATACCACCGTCGATCTCGTCGAAGGCATGCAGTTCGACAAGGGCTACCTCTCCCCCCACTTCGTCACCAACGCCACCAGCATGGAAGCCGTCCTCGAAGACGCATATGTCCTCATCCATGAAAAGAAGTTGTCCAGCGCTAAAGACATTCTGCCGCTTCTGGGCAAAGTCGCCGATGCCGGAAAAGCGCTTCTAATCGTCGCCGAAGATATCGACGGCGAAGCCCTCGCCATGCTCGTCATCAACAAATTGCGCGGCGTCCTGAAGGTCGCCGCCGTCAAAGCGCCGGGCTTCGGCGATCGTCGCAAGTCCATGCTCGAAGACATCGCGGTGCTCACCGGCGGGCGCGCGATCATGGAAGAACTCGGCATCGACCTCGAGAAACTCGAACTTTCCGACCTCGGCAAAGCCAAGAAGATCACCGTCGATAAGGAAAACACCACCCTCATCGAAGGGGCCGGCAAGACCAGCGACATCAAGGGCCGCATCGAATCCATCAAACGCGAAATCGAAAACACCACCAGCGATTACGACAAGGAAAAACTCCAGGAACGTCTGGCGAAACTGTCAGGCGGCGTGGCGCAGATCAACGTCGGAGCCGCCACCGAATCCGAAATGAAGGAAAAGAAAGCCCGCGTCGAAGACGCTTTGCATGCGTGCAGAGCCGCGGTGGAAGAGGGAATACTTCCGGGGGGTGGCGTGGCCATCCTTCGCGCCCGCAAGGCCCTCGACAAACTCGCCAAGACCCTCGAAGGCGACACCAAGACGGGTGTGGACATCGTGCGGCGTGCCGTGGTCGCCCCGGTGAAATGTCTCGCTGAAAACGCGGGGCTGGACGGCTCCATCGTCGCCGCGAAGGTCGAAGAGTCCAACGACCCCACCTTCGGCTACAACGTGCTGACCGGCCAATACGGCGACATGCTCAAAATGGGCGTCCTGGTCCCGACGAAAGTCGAACGCAGCGCCCTGCAAAACGCCGCCAGCATCAGCGGTTTGTTGCTGACGACGGACGCCATGATCTCCGAAATCAAGGAAAAGAAAGAAAAAGCCCCCGCCGCCGGCGGCATGGATGATATGGATTATTGAGATTGAACCCCCTCTCCCCCTGGGAGAGGGCCGGGGTGAGGGGACGCCAAGAAACGGCGCACGCCTCACCGCCTACAACCCAAGACGTCCCGCCGACCCGCGGGTTCAGTTCGTACAATGACTCAACGGCCGAGCGGAATCCCCGCTCGGTCGTTTTTTTGATAACCAAAGTAATCTTTACATGGAGCTATTATAAATGGCTGAACACGAAGGACAGAAACGTGGTAATCAGGGATTCTTATCCCTGAACACTCCACGGGAATTGCTTCACAAACTCGAAGGCGATCTTCTACAAATACAACGAACTCCCCAAGATCGTAATGTAGCGTTCAATTTCTTTATCACCGCCAATCACTTTCCAGAGTGGCTCTGCCAAGGAGATGCGAAAGCGGCCGCAAAACTGCGTCGAGGCGACCCTCTTCTACGGCTATGTGAACATTTGGCAAGCGGAGCAAAGCATTTTGCTCCAGATCCTCGCAGACATACTTCCTCAAAAGCAACGGGGCGACTCTGGATATCCACAGGGAAGGGGCCAGATGCTCCGCCTCTTCCGGGTACGGGCATGGAGCATTGGTTTGTGCAAGTAGCCGATGAAGAAGTGTCCAAAATCTTTCAAAGCGACTGGGTTGAAGTGTCAAAATTGGCTGCCGCTACATTCGATCGCCTGAAAAATCTGTCGGATCCAAATGCATAGCGACAAACTCCGAAGGAGCCGTGGTCGAGACGTGGCTCAACGTCAAAGACCGCGGGTTGCCACCGCGCGGCTATGAAGCGTTTGAATCATGACATGGACCCGTAGTCGCCGTATAATTTGACCAGGACGTATTGAAATACGATTATAGTGCAAATCAGATCATAAAATTCCACTTATTATAAGGGGTAAATAATGCAACATTGGCAACAACCCTCACTCAAGAAAAGCTTGTTGTTTGGCGTTGGAATACTATCAATTCCGTGCGGCATGATAATCGGGCATTTCATCGGAGACAGGCTTGTCGCTCCGATTTCCAATCGCTTTGTTGCCGCCATCGCTGCGGGTATTGTGGCGGGAGCAGGTATGGGTGCCGGATATTATGTCGCATATTTCGCCGCAAGTTCCGATCGTCGCAAACATCGCCGGCTCGCAGAACTAGAAGTTGTAGAAGGAAAGCGATGCGCGTGGTCCTGGGGATTGTTTCAACCAGGAGATCGTAAGTTCCCTTATCCCAACTCGGAATCTGGAACTTTCGTATGCGAAGAAGCCGCCAAGCGGCTTGGTATTGAATCCGATCTGGATATCCATCACTAACGAGCGAATAGGGTGCGTCGAGCGAGTCTTCGAGCGAAACGCGACACGGGATGTGTCATCACTCCATCGGTGGGTATAACCCCTACACCGTGTAAAGCCCGCGATGGTATCGCGGGTCTGTGCGCTACGTTACGGTGGTCGTGATTGAACGTGGGAACCCCGCGATGCCATCGCGGGCTTTACAGTGCATGAGGATCGACAAATTCATACGGACATGCGCCGACGCCGCGGCGTTCGTTGTGCCGTTCGATGTAGCGTTGGGTCACACGCCATTGATCGGTGTCGAACACAAATCCGCGCCAACTGCCTTCGCACCAGACCGGGCCGATGTGTGACGTTTGCTGATGCACCGCCTTGGTCGTTTGTTGCGCCAGCCACTTGGCGGTGCGTTCGATGTCCAGGCCGCTGTAGGTCATCAGCAGGTGCATATGGGTCGGTTCAATCGACGCGGCGGCGATGCGCCAGGGTGACTCGGCGGCGCACCGACCGATTGTTTCGGCCATCACGCGCATCATTTCGGCGGCGAATCGCACCGGCGGATGTTTCATGCGCTCACGCGCCATGCGCAAACGCACCGGGTCGCCGGCGTGTAATTGGTGCGGCTCGATGTAACCCAGTTGATCGTCCCACGCGCTGGACCAGTGTCCCCGATCATCGCCGGGCAACCATACGCCATGCGCCGATTTGACCAGGTGATATCCCAATGTGTTCGGCATGTGCGCATCCCCGTGTGAAGTTGGCCCGTGAAAAGGGTATCGCCGGTCCGTGCGCCTCGCAACGGCAACCGCGACAACCGCCGCTCACTGTAAAGCCCGCCCCCGGACCCCGGAAGATGGCATCGCGGGGTTTGACGTTCAATGACGTCGATCGTTTCGCAGCGCACAGACCCGCGATGCCATCGCGGGCTTTACACAGGGGGGGCGTTGCATCTGGCGGTATCCGCCACGAGCGGTGTCGCGATTTTGCTGACGTGGAATTGCCGGCATCTGGCCAACCCGCGAACGATGGAACGGGCCTATGATGTGTTGCGAAGCATGGGCCTGCGCCCGCCGATGATTTGTACGCCCGATGAACTGACAGGAGATGAATCTCATGAATAACGATCCGATCATGACTGAAGTGCATCGCGTCAA
>JBAYVY010000146.1:0-8612 GCA_041674345.1 Phycisphaeraceae bacterium
AAAACAGCACAAAACGCAAGAACGAAGCGCAACGCTCTTCACGCTCTCTCGATCCCACTCTTGTCTCTTGGCTCATCTTCCCGCGCGCAAGCCGGTGCTTGCGCGATACGACTGATGTGTAATTATTACCCCAAATAAACCCTTCGTCAAACGAATTTTAATCTTTGCCCCGAATATCACGCCACATCTGCCGCAACATGCTGTGAAATTGCGACTTGCAATGCGTAAAATAAATTACATGTTTTTCCCGTACACTTCAAAGCTGAAGGCGACTTCATGCCGCGAATCCGCCGGGTGATCGCGCCGTTCCAGCAGCCGCCACGCCGACCAATCAACGCTTGGAAAATGCGTATCACCATCGACTTGCGCGTGAACTCGTGTCAGGTAAATCCTGGTCAAATCCTCGTGCGCCAACGCCTGCCGGTACAGCTCCGCCCCGCCGATGACGAATAATCGACCCATTTGGTTCAAATGACCCAATTCGATGGCCTGGTCCAGCGAGTTTGCCGCCTCAACCCCCCCGCTTTGCCAATCCGTCCGTCGCGTCACCACGATGTTCCGCCGGCCAGACAGCGGCTTGCTCTTCATCGACTCGAACGTCCGCCGCCCCATGATGACCGTGTTCCCCCGCGTCAACTCCATGAAAAACTTCATGTCGTCCGGCAAGCGCCACGGCAGATCGTTCCCCCGTCCGATCACGCCGTTGTCCGACACGGCCGCGACGAGAGCGATGCTCGATGATGGATTCATGTTGCTCCGTTCCGATCCGAATTTCCGATGTCGGATTTCTGATTTCTGATGTTGCCCGACGCGGTTCAACGCCGGGCCTGTTTTCAAATCAGCGATCAGAAATCAGCGATCAGAAATTCCTCACACCGCCACCGGGGCCGCGATGTGCGGATGCGGGTCGTAGCCCGTCAGTTCAAAATCGTCGTACACGAAATCGAAAATGCTTTTCACCCCCGGATTCAATTTCATCCGCGGCAACTTCCGGGGGTTCCTGCCCAATTGCTCACGCACCTGTTCCAGATGATTCTCATACAAATGCGCATCGCCCAGCGTGTGAATGAACTCGCCCGGCTCCAGGTCCGTCACCTGTGCCACCATCATCGTCAGCAGCGCGTAACTGGCGATGTTGAACGGCACGCCGATGAACACGTCCGCGCTCCGCTGATATAACTGACAACTCAATCGCCCCCGGTCGCCAGGCCCTTCCGGGGGCGCCACGTAAAACTGGAACAACGCATGGCAGGGCGGCATCGCCATCCGCGGTATCTCCGCCACGTTCCACGCGCTGACGATCAGCCGCCGCGAATCGGGATTCTCGCGTATCTGACGAATCACATCGCTGATCTGATCGACCGTCCCCCCCTCCCGCGTCGTCCAGCTCCGCCACTGCGCCCCGTACACCGGGCCAAGCTCGCCCTTCTCATCCGCCCACGGATCCCATATGCGAACCTTATGCTCCTTCAACCACAATATGTTCGTCTCACCCCGCAAAAACCAGAGCAACTCATAAATGATCGACCGCGTGTGCAGCTTCTTCGTCGTCAATAACGGAAAACCCTCGCCCAGGTCGAACCGCATCTGGTGGCCGAACACCGAGCGCGTGCCCGTCCCCGTGCGGTCGCCCTTATGCACACCGCGATCCAGTATCGTCCGCATCAAATCCAGGTATTGCTGCATGACTGCCTCTACTTCCGGGGGCCGCTTGCGGCTTCGCGATTATCCGTACTCCCACATCATCCTCATCATCACCCCGACGCGCTGCGCATGATACCCCATCATCACCGCCGCAAACACCGTCCACAATCCGATCACCGCCACACGATGCCGGCGATGCCCGATCATCCACACCATGACACTCGCGACCCCGCTCCCGGCGACCGCGATCACCAGCAAATAAAACTGCCACTTGCGATCCATCGCCCACAACTCGTCCAGCCCCCCCAACACCCCGCCGCGATACGGATCAGCGAAAAACACCGCGCACACCACCGCCATCGCCGTCACCACGCCCCACATCAACCACGCACAAACTTGCCGTCGCCGCGCTGCCCGCATGTCCACCATCCTTGTTTGGCGGGTGGCACGAAGTGCCCCTCTTCACTTACAACGTCAGCACCGTCAGATTCGTATTGGTGAACACGCACAATTCCCCCGCGATTTCCAGCGATTTCCGCACCACCTCCTCCGCGCTCAGCGACGTGTTGCGCATCAGCGCCCGCGCCGCCGCCGTCGCGAAGGATCCGCCCGATCCGATGCCCACCACCCCGTCGGTCGGCTCGATCACATCGCCCTGCCCGCTGACAAGCAGCGAACACTCCGCATCCGCCGCGACGATCAACGCCTCCAGCCGCCGAAGCATCCGGTCCGTCCGCCACAGCTTCGCCAGTTCAATCGCCGCCCGCTTCATGTTGCCCGGCGAGTCCTTCAGCTTGGCTTCAAACTTCTCCAGCAACGCGAACGCATCGGCCGCGCCGCCGGCGAATCCGACCAGCACCGGGTTGCCGCGTCCGGCCCCCGGTACCTCCAGTTTCCGCACCTTCACCGCGTCCGCCTTCGCCACGACATTGTTCATCGTGACTTGTCCGTCCCCGCCCAACGCCACCTGCCGGTCGCGCCGAACGCACAATATCGTCGTCGATCGTGTTCGTGATTCGCTCATCCCCTCATCTTACCACGTCAAACTTTTCACTTCCGGGACCACTTCCGGGACCACTTCCGGGGGCCGCTTGCGGGGGCCGCTTGCGGCTTAGCGATCCTCGCGCCTACCCTGTTCACATGAACCTCACACAAATCCTTACCAACGACTCCCTCCGTCACGACGCTTTTCCCGTCACCGCGCACCCAATCTACCTCGCCCACGCCGGCGTCTGCCCCCTTCCCGCCGTCGCCCGTGACGCCATGATCCAATACGCACACGCCGGTTCCATCGCCAACCAGGAAACCGACGCCTTCGTGGAAACTTCCAAACTCGCCCGCAAAATCGCCGCACAACTCATCGGCGCTACCGCCTGCGAAATCGCCCTGATCGGCCCCACCTCGCTCGGCCTGAATCTCGTCGCGCTCGGACTGGACTTCCAACCCGGCGATCAGGTCATCTATTACGCCGATGACTACCCCGCCAATACCTACTGCTGGATGAACCTCGTCTCACGCGGCGTCCAACCCGTCCCCCTCCGCACCGCCCCCGACCGACCCGGCGTCATCACCTGGTCCGTTCTCGAACCCCTGCTCACCGACCGCACACGTCTGGTCTCCCTCGCCACCTGCAACTATCTCTCCGGTTATCGCATCGACTATGCCGACATCGGCCGACGCCTCCACGAACGCGGCATCCTCTTCTGCCTCGACGCCATTCAAACCCTCGGCGCGTTCCCCCTGAACGTCGAGCACGTCGATTTCCTCGCCGCCGATTCGCACAAGTGGCTGCTCGGCCCGCTCGGTGCCGGCATCTTCTACGCCAATCGCAAACACTGGCCCCACCTCCGCCCCGCCCTCCTGGGTTCATGGAACGTCGTCAGCCCGCGATTCATCTCGCAACCCACCATCGACTTCGTGCCCGGCGGACAACGCTTTGAACCCGGCGCGCTCAACGCACCCGGCATCGTCGCCATGGCCGCCGCCATGCATCTGCTGCTCGACATCGGCATCGACAACATCGCCGCCCGCTTGCTCCAACTGCGCCGGCACCTCGTCGCTCAACTCACCGCGCTCGGTTTCGAGCCATACCTCTCTGCCGCCACTTCCGGGGGCGGCTTAGCGGACATCCATAACTCAGCCATCGTCACCGTCACCCACCCCACACGCGATTTGAAATCCCTGTTCGATCACCTCAAACAAAACAACGTCATCGCCTCCCTCCGCCACAACCGGGCCGGCACCCCCCTGCTGCGATTCAGCCCCCACTTCTACATCACCGAAAACGATCTCGACCGCGCCGTCGCGCTGATAAAAAATGTTTGATTTGGCGATGGTTGATTGGGTGATGTATCACCAAGCCAAGGCAGAGCGAGTCCTTTCCGGGGGCGAACGCCGCCTTGGATTCTTCACTTCACCCAATCCACCATCACCCAATCACACTTCCCGCGTTCAATTTCTCCATGCCCGCCTTCACCCCCTCTATTCACCGTCGCCCAACCGCGGGGTACGCTTTTCCATGCACCAACACTCAACCCAGGAACGCCATATGCCCGCACCCGACCGCCTGACAACCGCGCAGTGGCAACAGTACCAGCGAGGCGGATTCATCCAACTCGGCAAACTGCTGAGCGACGACCATCTGCTCGCCATGCAAAACCGCATCGACGCCGTCATGCTCGGAAAAGCCGACGTCAATTACGACCGTCTGCTGATGCAGCTCGATTCCGACACCGGCAAATACGAAGACGCCGGCGGCCAATCACGCGGCCACAAGGGGTCCACCCTCGGCTACCGCAAAATCCAGGATCTCGAATACGACCCGCTCTTCCTCCGCTTCATGCAGCGCCCGATCTTTCAACACATCTGCGAACACGAGTACGGCCCCGCCACGCCGATCTCCTGCTTCCGCGCCATGTTCATGAACAAACCCGCCAACAAGGGCACCTTCCTCCCCTTTCATCAGGATCGCTGGACCTCCCTCGACCGCGACCCGCTGGTGACGATCTGGCTGGCGCTGGACCCGGCCACCCGCGCCAACGGGTGCGTGCAGATCGTGCCCGGCACACATCACACGCTGGTCAACCCTTCACACCCGTCCGGATTCCTGACGCCCGAACAGGCCGCGGAACTTTGCCCCGAATCCAAGCGGGTGTTCCTCGAACTCCAGCCCGGCGAAGCGGCGTTGTTGCACAACTGGACGCTGCACGGCTCCGACATCAACCGCTCCGGCACCAGCCGCCGCGCCTTCAGCGTTTGCTACATGGACGGACGAACCATCGCCGACAACGGCGAAACCTTCTCCCGCATCTTCGGCGATGATGCGCTCAACCCCGATACCCTCACCCAACACATATGACCACCATCACTGATTCACGTTGCGACCACCTGCTCGAACAGATGCACAAACACGACGGGCTGGCACCCGTCGATCTCGACCGCTTCTGGGCCGACGACGCCAAAGCCAAAGCCGACCCCTTCGCGCCCGACTGCCCGCAGGTTCCCTGCGGCGTGATGATGAGCGGTGAAGCGGTGTGGGACGAACTGGGCATCCCCGAAGACTGGACGCGATACGAGTTCGACCCGCCCTATCGCGCGGAGTTGCATCGCCGATACAACGACATCGCCGAACGCATCGTCGGCCGGCGATTGCTGAATGAATCGGTCCCCGATGCGTCGCTGCGATATCCGAAGACCCAATCGCTGGCCGATATCTTCGAGGCCGGGCAGAAGTGGCAAAACGGATCATGGTGGTTGCTCGAAGCGGCACACAACGAAGATGAACTGAAATCGTTGTTGGATCGCGTCGAAAAACGTCTGGACCCCCGGAATCCCCGAAACCCCCGGAAGTTGCGGGATTTCGTGTTGCCGCCGGAATGGGACGCGGAGAAAGATCGGCTGATGCGACTGGGCGTCAAGCCCCCGCTGTATCGAGGCCAGCGCGGGCCGGTGACGTTCGCCACGAGCATCTACGGCCCGGAAAACCTGCTCTACCTGATACTCGACCACCCCGAACTGGCCGGTCGCTTGCGCGATACGATCATGCGGGCGATGCTGGGGTTGGCCAAGGTACTGGATGATGAAGCGGGCTGGACACCGGACAGCGATTTCGGCCGGGGCTTCTGGTTCGCCGATGATAATTGCGCGTTGCTCACGCCGGACATGTACGAGTTTTTCGGGTATCCGATTCTGAAGGCGATCTTCGGGCGATACGCGCCGCGCCCCGGCGATGCGCGTTTTCAGCACAGCGATTCGGACATGGGGCATCTGCTGCCGATATTGGGGCGGTTGAAATTGACGGGCGTGAACTTCGGGCCGAAGGTGCTGGTCGAGCGGATTCGACCGCATCTGCCGGGGGCGGTGATTGAGGGCGTACTGGCACCCTTCACGTTCAGCCGCGATGACCGCGCGGGCATCGTGAACGAATTCCTGCGCGACTTCGATCAGGCACGGGGCGGCAAGGGCCTGAAGTTCGCCACCGCCGGTTCGATCAACAACGGATCGAAGCTCGCGGGGATGCGGCTGATCATGTCGGCGATCCAGCATTTCGGGCGATACGATCGGTGATTCGCGTGAGTGCTAAGCCGCGAGCGGCCCCCGGAAGTTTTTTGCGACGTTTGAATCGAGGCGTGACGATCCGTGTCGATCACGACTTGGGCGGGGATTTTCAGATCGCCGATCATCTTGCGCAGTTCATCGGGCGTGAACGCGGCCTGCAACGATTGACGGAATAATTGCCGCGCATGGGGCGATTGGTCGCCGGCGTGTAATTCCACCAGCGATTCAACTTCATCCTCATCGCGGGGGCGGAACAGATCGCGGATCAGCAGTACGCCGCCGGTTCGCAACACGCGCCAGCATTCGACGAGCATCTGTTCGGCGCGTGGCGTGGGCAGGTGGTGCAGAATCGTGTTGCTGAACACCGCATCGAAAGCGCCGTCATCGAACGGCAGAGCCGCGGCATCGGCGGGTTGAAACGTGATGCGATGCTGTTCGCGTGATTCGCGTCGATGCCGCTCGGCGACATCGAGCATGGCTTGTGACAGATCGACGCCGAGGATGCGGCTGCGGGGAATACGCTGCGCGACCAGCGGCGGTATCAGCCCGTTGCCCGTGCCGACGTCGAGCATGACGCCGCCGGCGCCGAGTTCGACCAATCGTTCGATGAACGCGGCGTTGGGGATGCTGAAATCCGCCGCGTCGTACTCGGCGGCTTCGGCGGGGTCGGCCATCACTTCCGGTTCGAGGCGTCGGTCCATGTCGTGCATGATACCGCCGCCGGCCCCCGGAAGACCTCCGGCGTACACCCGTCAGTGGCAATGCTTTGTCATCAGCGGTTCGACCACGGTGTGCAGGCGATGCCGCACCTCGGTCGGTTGCAAGTCCCAGGTGAACCACCAGTAGTCGATCGCCGCGGCGCGCCAGAACGGAGGCCGGCCGATGCGATGATCGCCCCCCCGTGCTTCGCGCATGGCCAATATCTCGAACGGCTCGCGCCACATCGCCAGCCCGGCCTCATCCAGCGTGTGCAGGTAATCGCGCCACAGCAACGTCCAGGTTCCGCTTCGCATCCATCGTTTCAGCCGCCGCTGACACGTGCGAGGCGAGGGATGATTGATCGGCAATTCCTGCCAGCGCGCCTGATGCAACATGACCCAGAACACCGCGTCGAGCACCTGCCGATCCTCCGACGGCTTACGACCGACCGGGTGCATCCGCCCCACGTCCGGCAACAGCCGCAACACTTCCCATTGCGCATCGGTCAGATACACCCGCAACGCCTCTTGCTCACGATTCATCATGTTCATCTCCCGCGCTTTGTTAACAAACGGGCCTCGATTGTTAAACGATCTGTCACAATCAACCCTTCGCGTTATTTCCAAAAGGTTCCGACACCCCCTCCAACCCGCCCCGCCTCCCGCCTCCGCCCGCCTATCATGCCCCATGCCCCAACCCAACCCCGGAACCACCCCCGCCCCCGGCTTGTCCGACATGCGACGTGCTTACCACGCCGACCGGCTCCTCGAAGCCGACGCCGGGCACGATCCGCTGGCGCTTTTCCATCGCTGGTTCGAGCAGGCGCGTCAATCCGCGCCCGCCCCCTGGTGCGAACCCAACGCCATGACGCTCACCACGGTCGCCCCCGGAACATCGCGACCATCGGCGCGCATCGTCTTGCTCAAAGACCTTGACGAAACCGGGTTCGTTTTTTTCACCAATTATCAAAGTCGCAAAGCGCGCGAGTTGGATGCCGCTCCACACGCGGCCCTGGTGATGCACTGGCCCTGGCTGGAACGGCAGGTGCGGGTGGAAGGTCGCGTTGAAAAAGTTGCGCGGCGGATCAGCGAGGAATACTTCCGGGGCCGGCCGCGCGGCAGTCAGCTTGGCGCGTGGGTCAGCGATCAATCCACGCCGATGACCCGCGAGCAGATGGATCAGCGACTGGCCGATCTGGAGCAACAATTCGCCGACCGCGATGTGCCCTGCCCCCCGCACTGGGGCGGCTACCGCTTACTTCTACTTCCGGGGGCGGGGGCGGGGGCGTTACTTCCGGGGGCGGGGGTCATTGAGTTCTGGCAGGGCCGGCCCGACCGTCTGCATGATCGACTGGAATACCGTCTCGAATCCACCGGCTGGACCCGACGCCGCTTGGGGCCTTGACGGGGTCCGCCCAATGATCCGGGAGTGAGCCAAGGGGGGTGCCGCCGTGACTTGGGTTGGTTGGGGGCCGAATGACGAATGACGAAACTCCAATGACGAATGAAGGTCCAAATTTCAATGTTCAAAAGAGCCGGCACGTTCATCGGTTTGGAGTTTGAAATTTGGGATTTCATTCGTCATTGGAGTTTCGGGGCCTCTGAAAAACCCCATCCGTCATCGGGGCGATGAACGATTGGCTTGCAACGGCTCGAAAAGCTGTGGATAACCGGCGAAAACTTGCGTGTTGGCCGATGGGGCGCTATACAGGG
>JBAYVY010000147.1:0-8605 GCA_041674345.1 Phycisphaeraceae bacterium
CACGTCCACATAGAGTGCGGTAAAATCCATCGCGGTCTCCTTGCCGTTGGGGTTGCGGTACACAACAACCACTTCGGCAGGAGGCCGCCTTTTTCTTCGCTTATCCAAAACTCAGGTTACCAGCATCTCCACACCGATCTCCGCATACCCCACCTGTTGACACAACAACAGCCCGGCCACGGCCCATAGCACGAGGGTTCCCTGAGTCTTCATGTTGCCTCCAAAGCGCAAGGGATTGAAATGCACCATCGCTTCAGTTCGGCATGCCGTCATTCCACGACATAGATCGGGCTGGAGCTTAGCTTCAATTGGCCGGCCACCGGTTTGATTTCCCGGCCCCACATATTGAGCACTTGTTTGGCCTGGGCCGGACATGTCACGTCGCCGGTTCCCGTCGGCGTCCACATCATTTTAACCGTCGCGCCGCGACCGGCGAACACCAAATGCACGATGCCGTTGTCCTTGTCGGCCATGTCCTGGCGCACAAACTCGCGGCCCTCCAGCATGGCGATCGCCACCGCCATGGGCTGCATGGGCATGCGCATGGTGTCGTTCATGCTGCACATGCGAAAATGATGGGTGTCTTGGGCGAAGTTATCGTCAAACATGGCGTAATACATGACGCGAGCCAGGCCCGCCGCTTTCACGCCCGCCACGGATTTGGCCAACATCCGCGCGTGATCCAGCGGAGGCACGTCCACTTGGCTCCCGGAGTAGAACTTGGTGTAACTCCACGGCGAACCCCAGCCGGTCTCGCTGTCCCAGATGGGCATGTTTTCAGGAGCGCCATTCGCCTTCAATAAATCCCGCATGGCTCGCACGGTTCGTTGCAGCGTTTCCGGGCCGTCCACGGTGGCCCAGGTCGTCAGGTTGTAACCGTGGATGGAGATGGCATCGCAAAACCCGCCGGCTCCCAGTTTCAGCGAGTCGGCGATCAGCCCGCTGCCGGCCACCATGCCGCCCATGCCCACCACGACCGCGCGGGGATTGACCGCTTTGATGGCGTGATATGCGATTCGCAATGCCTGGACATATTGCTCGGCCGTCGTGCCCGACATTTGCGGTTCATTGGCGATCTCGAAATAGTCCACCCGGCCTTTGTAATGTTCCGCCATTCGCCGGCAGTATTCTTCCCACAAGGGTAACGTCTGCTCATTGAAGACTTTGATTTGACAGAAATAGGGCGGAACCTCCGGCTCGCTCTTGCGTGGAACCCACTTCGGCATGCTTTCCAGATTGGCCAGCAAGGTGAAACCATCCTTGCGGCGCGCGTTGATCCAGTCATCGTGAAAATTCCAACTGTCTTTGCCATCGGGTTGAACCCGATCCCATTTCTGCCAGTAGCCGGTGTCATGCAGACGATCCCAGTGCAGGCCGAGTTTCCATGCGGCCTGTCGCAGCGGGGGATAGTCCACGATATGCGAGCCGTAAATCCACTGGTCCGCCGGGACATCGGGCATGACCGGAACGACGCACAGAAAGGATTCCCCCTCCACGCGCTCGGATTCCGCCGACGGTTCCGCCGGCGCGGTGCGCAGACACCAATAGCCCGGCGGCAGATCGCGCAGCACCACCGTCGCCCGGCGATCCTTGAAACTCAGCAACTGCTCCCGCAACAAGCGGCGGTGCTCATCCAGGATTTGCAGCTTGGCCGCGGTGATGTCCGCGCTGGCCAGCACCTTCACCGGCACCGGATCGCCCACGGTCGCCACCGCCATCGGCATGCTCGGGTCCACCGCCACCGCCAGTTCCAGCGGCGCGTGCGGTTGATAGGCCTGTGTTTCGACGTCGTTTCCAGGCATCATCGCCACGACTTCCACCGCGTCCACCTGCACCGGCCCGTTCGCCGCGGACATCACCACAAACGCATCCAGATTGCGCAACAGTTTGCCCGAATCCGGCCTTTGGGGTTGGACTTTGAAACTGACGGTCCGCCAGCCGTCCTCCGGTTTCAAGTCCACCGATTGGGACTTCCAGCCGCTGCTGTTTCCCACCAGAGACAAATTAAATCGGCCCGGCGACGCGATCGCACGGGCATGGGCGCGGACCCGATATTCGCACTGAAAACTCAATGGCATCCACGGTGTGCTGACCGCGTTCTTGTCGTACAACTCGGCGACATGATTCCCGTCCACCGCATCGTTGACGCGGGGATACGCCGGCCGGCTGGGGCTGCCCCAGGCACGAACGAACATGCCGTCGCCGGCCAGTTCAAAGCTGCCGTTCAACACCAGGTTCCCCGGCACCGGCGGGGCCTCCACGACCACATCGCCTTCCACTTCCTCCACCTTGATATTGCTGATCCGCATACTCAGACTGCCGCGATTGACGACCTGCACACAAACATCCTTGCCGTCCTTCGGCGACCGGCCCAAAAAGGAAATCGTGCGGTAATCGTCCATCGCCTTTTCCTCGCTTTGCAGATAGAACGTCCAGGGCCAGGGCAGCGTACGCACGATCACCAGCAGATTCGAGCCGCCCTTGGCCGCGACATCCAGCCGGATGCGGTAGAGCTTGCCCTTTTCGACCTGGAAACGGCCGAAGGCGATTTGGCCGTAGCTGTTGACCGTGCATTCCACCGCGTGAGGCCGTTTGGGATCCCCGGTGGCGACGACTTTCATGTCCACCTTGCCGCCGGCCCAGCCGCTGTCGTCCACGGCGTCGGCGGGCTTGCGGCCCAACTCGGTGGTTGAAAAATCCTGCTCGTAAACCATCTTCGTTTTGAGATGCGACAGGTCCGGCGAATCGCCGGCCGCCTCCGCCTGGCTCTCAGGCAAGTCGGTTGACGGTTCGATCCGATCCAGATCCGCCGCCGCCTTCACCGCTTCACTCGCGGGCGGAACCGGTGCGGGGCCGACCTGCCTGGAAGCCGCGGAGGTCGTGTGCGAGTTCTCGCAGGCGGTCAAGGCGCCCAGCAGCAAATTCGCGAGCAGCAAAAGAACCCCCAACCGACTCGGCTTTACTCCGAAGGCGATGGATTGCCCTCGCATACCCAACTTCTTCACCAATTTTCGCATGGTCATGAGCGATGTCCTTTTTGTTGTACGCATCGTGGCCGCTGAATCCATCAGTGGCTCAACGAGTCAAAGTCTTACACTTGGAAGGTGGATAGTGGAATGTCGGATGGTCACCCAGGTTGGCGCCTAATCGCATGACGCGACCATCCATGTCCATATGCTACGGACGATCCTTAAAACATCGGGTAGTCAAGGCGAAACGCCCAAAACGTCCCAAAGCTCCTTCTTCTTATTGGGATACACCTCGTTTTTGCCCAACAGCGCGACGTGACCATCGAAAAAACACATGTTCGCCCCTTCACCGTGACGATAAGCGGTCACGGCATACTTGCCGAACTCGTGCGAAGCATATTCTCCGTAAACGTCGTAGTAGATGTCGGCATTCGCGGCATATTCGTATATCCATCTGTCCAAGCCATCGACGTACTGCATCTTCGCGGCGGGAGAGACGACTTTGTTTCGCCTGTATCCGTCGTAAACATAATTCGGATCAATGTTCGGGATCTTGGCGCCTTCGGCGTTGGGGCCGTAACTCAGACTCATTCGGTGGTAAGAAGCCAGAGTGTCGCCAGGTGCGGATTGTCCCGGTGGTAAACCGAGCACCGCTTGTGACCTGACGGCTTTGGGGCATATCAGGGCGTTTGGCCACATGCCATTCAAGCCGGCATTTTTATACTTCACAAACGGTATGTAAGGCAACCATCCGGAAGAGACGTACCAATCGCCATAAGGAGAAGGTACGTTTTTCCTACCAGATATCGGTACATACCACCCTTGATTGTCCTCGGCGTAATACTCATCGGCCAGCTTGATTTGCTTCAGGGCGCTGAGGCATTGCACGCCCCGGGCGACATCGCGGGCCTTGTTCAGCGAGGGCAACAGAATGGCGATCAGCAACGCGATGATCGCCACCACCACCAAAAGTTCCACAAGCGTAAATCCCCGGAATCCCCGGCGGGGGCAATTCATTGCCCCCGCCGACGCGGGAAAACCGTATGCGATGTTGGCTCGCCCATGTGGCATGGCGGAGTTCATGCGATCCTCCGTGAAATTGATCCTGCGCGTTTCAGCCGCTTGCGGTCGGGTGCGCCGAATCAATGCGTGGTCCGAAACAAACCGTCGATTCACCGTGAAGTGAATCGACGGGAGGAGGGGAAAAACGTATTACCGACGCCCCCGGAAGGCGATCATCAGTCCGCCGGCGGCAAGCAGCCCCAGCGTGGCCGGTTCGGGAACCACCAGGGCGATCTGGTTGCCGCCCTGATAGTTGTAATCGACGACATAACCGTTGGCGGCCAGCAGCGGATCAACGGTGAAGAACTGCTCGCCGGTCAGCGAGCCGTAGCCGGCGATGACATAGGTGCTGCCGTCGAACGCGCCGCCGAGGTCGGTCAGATCGAGCGAGGCGTTGGCGATGTCCAAATTACCGATGACGGTCAGCAGATCGCTGACCCCGGCGGAGCCGAGTTCGATATTGAACTTGCCCGCGGCGCCGAACAGGGCGGACCCCACGGTGAGGGTGCCGATGCTATTGCCCGGCGACAGGTCGCCGTCGATCGTCACGCCATGGGCGATGTTGCCGATGCCCTGAAGCGTGGCTCCGCTGTTGACGATGACTTGGCTGCTGGCCAAGGCGGTATCCACTTCCAGAATGCCCTGGGTGATCGTGGTGGAGCCGGAGTAGTCCATGGTGCCGGCATTGGCGAGGATGATCTTGCCGCCGCCGGACTTGGTGACATTGAATCCGCCGGTGATCTTGTTGGTGAAGCTCACATCGCTGGTGGCCGCGGTGATGGTGAGGTCCTTGGCCAGGGTGACGATGCCGCTGAAGGTCACCGCCCCGGTGGTGCTGGTGCTGCCGAGGGTGCTGGTTGCGGTGCTGGCGTTGGCCACGACGTCGATGTTTCTGGCCAGTGTCATCGGCTGGCTGACCAGCAGGGCCGCCTCGGGGTTGAGCGTATCGGGCGCCCAGGCATTGACCGTGGTGTTGACGGTGAACGGGAGGGCTGAAATCTGGTAGAAGTTCTGGCCGCCATGCTGCGTGCCATCGGTCACATGGACCTGATAGCCGTAAATCCCGGCCGGGACGTTGCTGTTCATGTCGTCGGCGCGAACCCATGTGCCGGAACTCTGAACGACGTAGATGCCGTTGACTTGGGGCTGGCCACCCGACGTGGTGTTGTTGTTGGCGACCAGAACGCGATCACCGACGGCAAGCGTCACGCCGTCCACCAAGGTGGGCGCACCGGTGATCGTTCCGGCGGTCCAAGTGAATCTAGTGAGCGAATTGCTGACCGCCACTTTGACGTCCGCCAGTTTCGTGGTGGTATCGCCCAGCATGATGGCGGTGGTGTTGGCGTTGTCGCCCAGAGCGTTGGCATTACCCGCCAGCAGGGTGCCGGTGCGGACGGCGGTTCGCCCCAGATAGGTGTTGGGCGCGTTGAACGCCGCGGTGCCCGTGCCTGTTTTAATGACCCACGCGGCCGCGCCGTTGACGGAGCCGTTGCCGATCTCGCCGTTGAAGTTGACGGTCGATGTTCCCGCCGCCTGGAACTGATAGGCGTTGATCACGTTGCTGGGGATGCCCGGGTTGGACGGCGCGCCGTTGAACCATGTCGGAATGTCGTTCAGGGTCATGGTGCCGGTGAAATTCACGGTCCCCGAAGCGATTTGCGAGCCGAAAACGGTGACGGGGTTCTTGTTGCTGCCGTTGGTCGGGTTCACCGCTGAGATCGGGCTGGCGATGGTGGTGGGAACGCTCGCCAACACGGTGTTGAAGCGGGAGTAGTTGTTGCTGTCGGCGAAGAAAACCCTGGCCGAGTTGCCCGCGCCCAGGGCATTGTCGCCGGCGACCACGATTTGCGCGTAGTTGCCGTTAATGCCGTACCCTTCGGCGAAGGACAGGCCGCTGTTATCGCCGCTGATGGTGATGACGGGCGCGTAATTCTGACCGGTGCCGGTGGTGAGCCGAATATTGTTCGTCAGGGCGCCCGCGACGCCGCCCACCGTGCTCGACCAGTTGCCCGAATAGGTGAAGTCGGTCTGCTTGGCAACCGCGAACAATTGGAAATCGCGTGTGTTGAAAGTTTGGTCGAAGACGATGGCGTTGGCCGCGGTAAACAAGCCGGGGGTGTTGTCGCCGCTCAGTGTCACGCCGCGTGTCGCGGTTCCGTTGGTCAGTTGCAGCGTGCCACCAGCGGCCAGCAGCGCGTTCGCGCCGCCGCCGTTCAGGTTTAAGGCGCCTTCCTCAATACGAAGGGTGCCGCTGAACGATGCGGCCGGAGCACCATCGAATGTCAACGCATTGCCGCCGCGTTTGATGATCGTTCCCGTCCCACCGATGACATTGGCGCCTCCGAAACTCAGACTCTGAAAATTCGCCTGATCGTTTTTGCCGCTGAGTTGCAGGATCACATCGCCTGTGACATTGAACTTCCCCACGCCGCCGGTAATTTGCAGCCCGGTCTTGCTGGCGGTGGGAATATCGATCGTCACCGGTCCCGGCCCGCCGGAGCTGAGCGTGAGTTGGTTGTTCAATTGCAGCTTGTAACCCACATGGAAGAAACGAGTATCGGGATCCGTCCAAGTGGTGTTGTTCACGGTGATCCCGCTCACCGTCTCGTTCGCATCCAGCGTGATGATGCGCTGTGTGGTGGTGGCGGCGTCGCCGAAGGTGACCGTGTCACCAACAGCGCCGGGCACCACCGGGTTCGTGTCCCAGTTGGTGGGGGTGGTCCAATTGCCGTTGGCATCCACGATCCATGTGGCGTCCGTACCCGCCCAAGCTCCCGTCGCCGCGGCGGCAATCACCGCGGCCACCGTCCATCGTGCTGATTTGCATTTCATCGTCCGTCTCCTTAGGTAAAGTGTTGACATGTCCAAAAACCTCCAAGAACTCCAAACTCGTTCAAGCGTGCGACGCGCACGCTTCATTTTTGCTCATGGTTGCGGGGCAACGCAGGTGCTGCCTTTCGTGACGGTTGAAGCGATGGCTTTCGGAGGGAACGTCACCTCCGGCTGTTCAATTTTGGCGAGAAGCATGTCCGCCGCCGCCTGCCCCACTTCGTAGAACGGCACGATGCAAGTGGTAATCGGCACGCCCGCCGTCCACGCGGGTGCGGTGGAAAAAGTGACCAGCGACAGATCTTCCGGCACGCGCAAGCCCAGCGTGGCGGCAGCCACCAAAGCCGGTGTGATCGTGTAAGACTCATATGCCACCAGCGCGGTCGGACGATCCTCGCCGGTGAGCAAGCCCTTCGTCAGGGCAAGGCGGTTGTCTTCTTCGCCCACCGACACTTCCACGACGCGATCAGCCAGACCCGCTTCAGCCATCGCCCGCACATAGCCGCCGCGACGATCCGTGCGACTGTAGTGGAGGGACATCTGATTCAGATACGCGATTTTGCGATGTCCCAACTCCAGCAAACGGCGAGTGGCCAGATAGGACGATTGAAAATCGTCGGGGTAAACGCAATCCGCGTCGATCTTGGCATTGATCCAGACGAACGGAATGCGGTACTTGCGGATCAGCGTCAGAATTTCAGGAGGGAACTTGGAGTCGTAATTGACCAACAGGCCGTCCGAGGACGATTCCCGCAGAATACGCGGAAGAAACCCTTCGTTGATCAGCTTCGTGTCCGGCAGTCGCTCCAGAACCAGGTGGAAGTCCGCCGCCGCCAGTCGATCCTGGAGTCCATCGAACAACTCGGTGAACCGCGTGCTGCGCCACTGACCGGTCGGCTCGATCATGGTCACGCTATGGAAACTGCCCCGACGCATCGCCCGCGCCAACCCGTTGGGACGGAACTGGAGTTTCTCCGCCACGCGCCGAATCTCTTTGGAGCGATTGGCGGTGGAACTCCAAACTTCCTTGTTCTTGCCATTAAGAACACGGGAAACGGTGGTCATGGAGACGCCGCACTCTTCCGCGATTTGTTTGATGGTTGCCATGACAGTCACACCCACGCAAATCGATATTGTCGCCGATCAGGGTAAAGGCGTTTACCCTCGCTCTCTCCGTGGGGCAGGGTCTCTTGCCGCCGCGATTGCGTTTTCGGCCCCTCCCCCCCAGCGAGGTTCCAAAAATCGTCGGGCAAACTGCGGCGAACTTAAAATTCGGCCCACACCGGCAGGAATCTCCAAATGTCTTTACCCTGTGTTGATAATTCGACAACCTTGCCGAATTAGAATACCACAACGAATGGCTTTGTCAAAGAAATTTTGCGCGAAATATGCCAAGGTAACAGGGAGAACGCAAGTAGCCATTGAACTTGTTAGGTATATCACGATCGGGGGCAAGTGGTTACAGTACCCGCCCTGTTCAAAAATTCAGTCAGGGGAACTTCCGCTGCAATTGGCAGCCAATTCATCCTGCCGTCTTGCGGTAGAAGTGCTTGAACAGCCCACCCAATCTTTCGTGACTGACCACTTCACCATCGCCTGGAACCCGATGCGCTCGCGCCTCTGTTATACCATTCGCGTCCAATAGTTGATTCAACTGTTTGAGCGGCATCAGCAATTCCAGCAAGCCGTCCGCGACTCGCTGGCCGCGGTCAATACGCGCCATCGGGGCAAATTGAAAAGCACCC
>JBAYVY010000148.1:0-8582 GCA_041674345.1 Phycisphaeraceae bacterium
CTGCCCCGTGTCGGGCCGAATGATCCGCTGGTCGGCCGCATGGCGCTGGAAAGTTTCCGCGCCAAGGGGTTCAAGCACGCGGCCTATTGCGGATCGGTCATGGGGATTTCCTCCCTGATGCGCAGAGACGCCTTCCTCCAGGCCGCCGAACATTGCGGTATGGACTGTTTCGCCTTCGAGGAAAACGTTTTCGAGGGCATGGAGCGATACCCCGACATGACTGAACATCTGCGCCAATGGCTGACGGAGTTGCCCAAGCCGATCGGCCTGCTGGTGTTCTGCGACAGCATCGCCATGACGGTGCTGCATTTCTGCCGCTCGCTGCACATCAATGTGCCCGAAGAGATCGCCGTGCTCGGCGTGGACAACGACGCCCTGCTGTGCAACTTCACCAGTCCGCGATTGTCCAGCATCGACCACGGCGCTCATCGCATCGGTTACGAAGCCGCCGCGCTGCTCGACGATCTGATGCACGGCAAATCGCCGCCCGACCAGCCCGTCCTCGTGGACCCGGTCGGCGTGGTCGAACGACAGACCACCGATACGATGGCCGTCGATCACCCCGATCTGGTCGCCGCGCTGACCTTCATTCGTCGCAACGCGATGGACGGCATTCACGTCCGCGATGTGTTGGAGGAGGTGCCGCTGTCCCGCCGCATGTTGGAACTCGGCTTCAAACGCGCGCTCGGACGCACCGTCCATCAGGAAATCCTGCGCGTCCGCATCGAGGCCGCCAAGCACCTGCTGACCAACACCCATATGATGCTCCCCGACATCGCCCAACATTGCGGCTTCGGCGGCGACTCGCAGTTCAGCAGGGTCTTCAAGCGGCTGACCGGCGTCTCGCCCAGCCGGTTCCGCCGAAAGTTCCAGGTCGGAACCGGCGACCCCGACCCCATCCGCACGGAATAAATCGGCACGCGCACGCGCGCTCAGCGTCGGCCATCCGATCGCGCTCCGCGTCATCAATGAAAACCGCGTTCGCCGCCGGATTTTCGGGATTTGACTTCCGGGGGTCGCGCATCAAACTGTCGCCGACACTTCTGTGCGATTTTTTGGGCGATTTCGATCCGGTTTTTCAGCCCGCCACGCCGGTTCGCGCTTCGACTTTGCGTAATTTGGATGTGATTTCGACCCGATCGCGTTTTTTCATCGGCGAACAGCGAAGCTCCCGGGCGCACCGCCGCGTCGCAAAAAATCGCAACGTTTTCCGCCGGAGTTGTTTACGAAAAAAACCCCGCGCACAACCTGTCGCATTTTGCGAGCCGCCTCCCCGCCCGTTTGCCCCGAAATGCCCCGACGTTAGGGTAGAAAAGCCATCATGGCCGGCGAAAGCGATTCACGATGCCGCCAGTCGGTCCATCACCGCCAGCGTGTGCTGCGCGATGGTCGGTTGACCGGCGATCAGCGGGCAGGGGTCGTGGATGCCGGTGAAGGTGGAAAGGATGTAGTCGGCATCATCGCGGTCGATGCCGTAGAGGATGAAGTAAGCCGCGTCGAGTTCCGCCATCAGTTGGATGCGATCAGCCGGGTCCCACTTGTGCAGGCGTCCACCGTATTCCTTCCTGAAACTGCCGGCCTTGAAATCGCACGCCTCGGCGAGCGGGAGCATACTTGTTTTAGTCGTGTTTTTGCGGTACTTCGATGCACTTGCCGGAAATGCGTACTTGGGGTTTGAATTGCAGGAGTGTGTATTTCGCATCTTCCGCACGTTCGGCGCTGAAATAGAGCGGGTATTGCAGAGTTCCGCAATTGTTGGTGATGATGTCGGTGTCTTTGCCGCGCGGTGGGTGGAGTTGAAAGTTTGCACTGTGTATCTCTCCGCTGCCCCGTTGGGCATACCACTTGGCGCATATCGCTCGGAACACAGCATCATGTTGGGGGCGCACGACCCAAATGCGGCATCGAGCGGTGCTTCTTATCGTCTCGTCCCACAGAACCAAATACAGATGTGGCATAGCATCCGGACTGGCGATCTTATTGGCGACGGTCGCCTTGGTGCCCGCTTTGATGACGCCATTGAAACGAGGCGTGTCGATCGCTTTCCACGTATTGGCACCTTTGACATCCGAACCGTCGGCCAAGTCGGCTCCTTTTTGGCGTTCAAGTCCTTTGATGCCGCATAATGTGCTGACAATGATCTGGGACCAGCCGCGTGTGTCCGTAGGGACCGGATGTCCGGTGGCTCTCGCGGCGGGTTCGGCGGCGTAGAAGGATTCGTAATGCAGGTCGAGCAAACGAAGAACGCTTTGAGTCATCTGGTCATGTTTCATTTTGCTCACACTGCCGGATGAGGGTGGAAAGTTTTTCACCGAGCGCGTTCGCCAATTTTTGCATGGTGTCAATGGATGGAACCACCACCCCGCGTTCGATTTCACCGAGATAGGTGCGGTTAAGGTTCGCCAATTCCGCCAGTGCTTCTTGGGAAAGACCCCGCCGCTCACGATTGGATCGCGTCACCCGGCCGAATTTGACGGCTATAGCAGACATGCTTCCAGTGTCTTGACAATTGAGGGAAATATCCACATGCTATAGCCATCACAATCGATACGAATCGAAATGGGAGTATGACTACATGGCAAACTTATTTACACCAGCCGATCCGCTTCAAGAGGGTTATGGCCGAATCTATGAGGCGTTGTCTGAACTGCGGGAGGGATTTCACCGATCAGGTCGTCTGGACGATTCCAATGCCAAACTCGATGAAGTATCCAAACTGTTCGCCGCGTACCTTGCGTTCAAGAACGGGCAATTGTCGTCATTTCCCGCGCCTCGGTCGAGTTCGTTGATCGGCGAACTACAGGCGGCATTCGCGGCGACGATTCAACTGCCCCAATACCAGTTGCCCGATGGTCATTCCATTTTCGGCGCGGCTCCGGCGTTGGCGATTCGATCCGGTGACGAAGCGTTGGCGACCGATCTGGTTCGGCTGGTACGTCGTTGCATCGACCAGGCATTCACATTGCGAACGGAAGACCAGCCCTTTGATATTCTCAACGAAGCTTTCGGGCATTTCGTGCGGGACAACTTCCGCAGCAATGTGGAAGATGCGCAGTATATGACGCCGCCCGAAGTGGTGGATTTCATGGCGGACATGGTGTTGCGGGATATGGCTGCGGAAAACACCGCGGATCGCAACGGCGAAAAACATTGGACGGTCCTGGACCCGTGCTGTGGCGTAGGGTCGTTCCTGGCGGCGATCTATCATCGCGCGAGAAACAGTGATTGGCTCAATCCCAATCGCCTGCGGCTGTTCGGTCAGGACAAGGTGGAACGAATGGTGCGTTTGTCCACCATCAACCTCGAATTGTTTGATGTGGAAACGCATCGCATTACAGTGGGCAACTCGCTGGAGCGTGGCTCACCCATTGACGCGTTGAATGGCACGGTGGACCTGATTCTCACCAATCCGCCTTTTGGCGCAAGATTTGACGCGAGATATGTGGCCTCGAAGTGCGGCGACAATACGCCGTTTTTCACTTCACTTCGCAAGACAACGGCGGCCATCGATTCGGAATTGCTTTTCGTGGATCGAGACTTGCAATTGCTGCGTGAAGGCGGGCGATTGTTGATCGTCGTGCCTGACGGAGTGGTTTCGGCCAAGGGCATGGCCTCCATGCTGCGGCAATACCTGATGGGTGTGGCGACGCTGCGCGCCGTGATTGAATTGCCGTCCACAACCTTCGCGCAAGCCGGAACACGAACAAAGACAGCGGTGGTCTATCTTCAGAAAGGTTTCGCCGCGAAACCCGTGCCGGTGTTCATGGGCGTGTCCAAAGATTTGGGATTTCAGGTCTCATCGCGCAAGGGAGTTCAGATCAAAGTGCCTGAGGGAAACAACGACCTGCCCGCCATTCTGGCCAGTTACGGCGAACGGCGCAAAATCCACAAAAACGGAACCGCCCATGTATTGCGGGCCAATCCATCTTGCGTGTTGGCTCCGATATCCGGGATATTGGGCAGTTGGACGCCGAATCACTTCAGCGCGGATCGGTTCCAAAGCGTCCAGGCACTTGGCCGAAACACGGAGTTTCATATGATTCCGCTGGGCGACCTTGTGGAGTTCTGTTCGGACAAGCGCAAAACGGAGTTGTGGCAGGAGGGCTGGGCGTTTATTTCCGTACTTCACATTCTCGGAGAGGGTTTCGTGGATGTGGGCGGGGCATTGAACTATGCTCCCAAGACGCCGGGTGTGCCGACATATCCAGGCGAGTTATTGATGTCCAAGATCAATCCCCGCATTCCTCGCGCGTGCATTACGCCGGACTGGAACGTCAAGACCTTGTGTTCATCGGAATTTGAAGTGATGAAAGTAAAAGCGCCGCTTGATGCTTACACGTTGGCGTATCTCTTACAGGCCGATGCGGTGCAGACCCAGATTCGCAGCTTGACATCAGGAACGTCCGCGTCTCACAACCGCATTCGCACCGCCGAACTCGGCCAAGTCATGGTTCCCATTGCCAAACCGGGCACGAAAAAAGCCAAGTTAATCAGCAGGCAAGTCGATGCCTACAGGTCGGCGTTGGAATCCCTCACGCAGAATACGATGATTCTTGCGAAAATTAGGACGCGTGATACAGAGGTGTTTGCCGCATGATCGGTGGTCACGTCACTCGCGTCAGGTTTTCGCCGGGGCGGTGGTGGCGCGATGGATGAGCAGGGGCGCGACGGTTTCGATGTGATGGTTGAGGGTTTGTCGTTGTTCGGCGGTGGCTTCGATCAGTTGGGCGGCGAGTGAGCCGGCACGTCGGCCCATTTCGTAGAACTGGTGGTCGATGGTGGTCAGGGCGGGGACGCAGAATTGGCCGATCAGGTTGTCGAAGCCGACGACGGAAACATCGGTGGGGACGCGCAGGCCGGCGGCGGCGAGGGCGGCGCATGCGGCGACGGCCCACTGATCGTTGTAGGCGACGATGGCGGTCCAGTTGCGATCCGGCTCGGCGAGCTTGGCGGTCATCGCGGCGCGTGCGAGGTCGATGAGTTTGTCGGATTCGGAGAATCGGCCGAGTGGTTCGACATTCGCCAGACAGGTCGCGCCCTGGAGGCCTGTTTCCCACGCGGTCTGGATGAACAGGCGTTGGCGTTGTGAGATGCCGCTGTCGGGGTCGGATTGGGGGCCGAACCACAGGGCGCGGCGGTGTCCGAGGCAAGCGAGGTGATCGACGATCAATCGCATGGCGGCGGGGAGATCGAACCAGACGTTGGGGCGGTTGATTTTGCCGTCGTAGTTGATGAGGACCAGGGGCAGTTGGGGGTCGGCCTCGAACAGATGAGCGGCGCTGACGACGAACTTGCTGGCGGGGATGACCAGGGCGTCGAGGCGATGTTCCATGAGGTATTGGGTTCCGCGTTGGAGGGCGGACAGGCCCCTGCCGGGGTGGACGCTCATGAGGGCGGAGCCGGCTTCCTGGGTGGTGTATTCGACGCCTCGCCGGAGGGCGTCGAAATACATATTGCCTGAGCCGACGCCCGCGTGGGGGTCGAGCGTGACTTCCGACGCGAAACCAGTTGCATTGGCGCGGCCGGTTGCGACGGCGCGCATATGGTAGTTGACGCGGTAGCCCAGGGTGCTGGCGGCCTCGCGGACGCGCCGGCCGGCATCGACGCTGACGGGCGGACGTGAGGCGGATGTGCCGAGCACCCGGCTGGCGGTCGCGGGGCTAACACCTGCCAGTTCAGCTACTTGTCGGATATTCGCCATGACGCTCTCATCGGGGTTGCTTGCCTGCGGATGCCAAGATGATACACCCGATGGATCGGGGATTCCAATTTTTTTATCAAAATGCCCCGAATTATTTTGACAGGGGGGCGATAACGTGATACTGTTTTCATCGTGTTGCAAAACGCGTTTGCGTCAAGCTACGTCGCGTTCCGGATGCAAGGGTCTGTTTACGAAGGAGAAATAGAATGAAAGTTTTCTCAATCCGAGCGGTGGGGATGATGGTTGTCGCGCTGTTGATCCCGGCCAGTGTTCAGGCAGGCGGGATTTGGGACAACGGCGGGGGGGACGGTCTGTGGGAAACCCCCGCGAACTGGAACCTGGACACGCTGCCGGGCGCGACCGATGATGTGGGCATCCCCACTCCCAACGTCGCCAATCTCAGCAGCACGCAATCCGTCAAAGGCATCAACAGCAGTGGAACCCTCAATATTCTGACCGGCGGCAATCTCACGGCAGGCGCTTCACATGTCCAAACAGGGTCCAGCGTCTTTACGCTCAATGTGCTGGGCGGAAGCATCACCGCCAGTCGCTTCTTCAATAACCCGACGGCATCCACCAGCGTCAACAGCGGCATGATTATCACGATGACCGGCGGGGCGATCAGTTTCAACGACCGCTTCCAGTTCAACAGCTTCGCTGTGGACAATGACCGCAACGTCGTTAATCTCAGCGGCGGGACGTTCGGTTCGGCGAACTTCACCCTCTTTGGTGCTTACAACGGCAATCGCTCGCAATTGAACGTCACCGGCTCCACACTCGCCTTCAACGTCGCGGGCATCACCCTCGCACCGATCACGTCCGATCCCGCCATTTCCACAGCGCTGACTTTCACCGTGGCCGGCACGACCCTCGCTGAACGATCCACCATCGCCAAACTCAACACCGTCGGCGGGCTGGTGCTCGATCAGAACCCATTGACGGTGGATTTCAGCAACTACGCCAATGCAGGCACCGGCAGCTACTCGATGACGCTGATTGACTATGCAGGCGTGCTGACGCTGCCTTCGGGCACGGCCTTCGCCGCGCCCAATTTCATCTATGGTTCCAGCGGTGTGAGCGGCGCGTCGCTCGTGCTTGATGCGACCAACAAGCTCTACCGCGTGGATTTCAGCTATGCCGCCATCCCCGAACCGGCGACGCTGGGTCTGCTGGTGATCGGCGGGTTGATGATGCTGCCGCGGCGCGGTCGCTGATCGGTGAGGGTGATGCTCGAACTTCCTCCTCCGCGCCGCGAACCGCCTGAAGGCGGTCGCGGCGTTTGACGATGGATGTCATGCCGAGTCGAGGGCGAACCATGTGCAATGTGCAAGGCGCGATGTGCAATGTGAGGCGAGTGAACCGTCGCTCCGGCTCCGCCTCTTCCACATCGCACATTGAACATGGCACATCGAACATCCGACATCGGCGGGGGCAATTAATTGCCCCCGCCGGGGGTTCCGGAGGTTTCACGCTGGTGGAACTTTTGGTGGTGGTGGCGATCATCGCGTTGTTGATCGCGATTCTGCTGCCGTCGCTGAACAAGGCGCGGGCGGCGGCGCGCGGGGTGGTGTGTCTGGCGAACATCCGGCAGATCGACACGGCGCTGCTCAGTTACACCATCGACAACAACAACTGGCTGCCGTACAGCGTGGAAGCGAGCACGCCTCCGACGGGCGATCCCGGCGGGGTATGGTGGTGGCGACTGGGTTACGGAAATTACCTGCAATACGACTGGATCAAATACAGCGGGGGAGTCTGGAACTGCCCGCTGGCGGAGGAAGCGCCGCCTCGCCACTGGCTCTACGCCGATCGCTGGAGCAGTCATTACAGCATGAATGCGTACCTGTACTGCGTCCGAATGCCGGACGGAAGTTTCAAGCCGGGGCTATTACCGCGAAAACTAAGCGATGCCGGTACGTCGTCCACCGTTTTGATCGGCGATGGAACCCTGCTGAGCGACCCATCATCGGGTCTCTATTTCTATGCGAGGTTCAACGAGAAATTCATCGAACCGGCTTACACCTGGGGCTGGTTTCCGCCGTGGCAGATCGATCCGGCCACCGGTCGCATTTCGCTGCACAACGGCGTGGTGAACCTCGGTTGTGTGGACGGTCACGCCGAGTCCTATTCCGGTTCGTGGGGCACGACGGAGATTTATCAGCGGTTCCGCCGCTCGGATATGCCGTAGTCTCTGATGGCGCGTGAGGAGACGGGGGGAGGAAAGTGGGAAGGGGGAAGTGAGAGGAAAGTGGGAAGGCGGAAGGGGGAAGTGGGAAGTAAAGACCCGCGTATAAAATTCTTCCGACTTCCGACTTTCTCCTGATTCCTCATGCGGAACTTTTCGTCCGTCGGCGCGTCCAACTCAGGTACAATCGCCAGTTCAGGGACGCATCTCATACCGACGGAGACCGCCATGTCACGAGTTTTGCCCATCGTTTGTCTGCTGGCTGTCCTTTCCATCACCGCCGCGGCCGTCGCCCAGCCCTCGCCGCTGGACCGCGCCCGTCAGTTCATGCGCGACCGCGATTTTGAACAGGCCGTCACGCAACTGGACAAGACCCTCGCCGCCCCCGCCGCCCCACACCGCGATGAAGCGGCTTACCTCAAGGCGCTGGCGCTCTCGCAGGCCAAACAATACGACCAGGCGATCCTCGCCGCCGACGCGGCCCTTGCGCGGTTCCCCGACTCGCCCTGGGCCGCCAAGACGATCTTCCTCAAGGCGCAATGCCTGATTCAGTTGCGCCGTGTTCCGGGGGTCGCCGAGGCCGAAAAAATCTACGAGCAGCAGACGCATCGGTTGCTCTCCGCCGAACGCAAGGCCGAAATCGCGCGGGTGCTGATCGACTTCGCCGAACAGTTGTGCGTCAAACCCGACCCGGCC
>JBAYVY010000149.1:0-8580 GCA_041674345.1 Phycisphaeraceae bacterium
ACATGGCGGGGGGAGAAATGAAACGGCGGAAGAGGCCGGGCGCGACGGCAGACGGAACAAACATCAGGCGGGCGTTGGGACTGACATTTTGACCGCTTGCGCAAGCCAAAGGAAGCCGGTTCGGAGCTTATGTTGATTGACGCGATAATTCACGAAGCGGCCATCACGTTTAACGGTCAATAATCGCGCTTCGCGCAGGATGCGCAGATGGCCCGCGACAGTGGCGTCGCTGCGATGCACCTGCTGACGCAGTTGCTCAAAGGTTTGCGGCTGATCCAGTGAAGCGACGATGATGCGCCGCCGAACCGGATGGGCCAAGGCCCGAAAAACATCACGCTCATCATCGTGGGTTCGATAGGGTCTGCTCATGGCTTTGTTTTCGTCGAAAACCGAGTTGTTGTCAAGTCGATTTCATACTGTATTTATCGTTAGTTTTTGCGACAATGGCTTGTGTAATGGGGGAGGGCGAATCGGCGGGCGGGTCAGATGCGTTGAATCGGCAGGTTGGGCAATGCGTGGACGAATTTGTGGCCGTAGGGTTTGGTGACCAGGCGTTTGTCGAGGACGACGACGATGCCGTGGTCGGATCGGCTTCGGATGAGGCGGCCGAAGCCCTGTTTGAATTTGATGACGGCTTCGGGGAGTTGGTAATCGTTGAAGGGGCTTCCTCCGAGGGCGCGGATGCGTTCGAGGCGGGCTTCGATGAGCGGGCGATCGGGCACGGCGAACGGCAGCTTGGTGATGATGACATTGCGAAGGGCCTGTCCCTGGACATCGACGCCCTGCCAGAAGCTGTCGGTGCCGAGCAGGACGGCGTTTCCCTCGGCCTTGAACTTTTTGAGCAGCAGGTTGCGCGGGCCGTCTTGTCCCTGGACGAACAGGGGGATGCCGATCTGCATCAAGGGGGGGCGGAGCCAGTCGGCGATTTTGTTGAGCAGCGCGTAGCTGGTGAACAGGACGAACGCCCCGCCGGCGGTGGACTGGATGTGCTGGAGGATGCGTGGGCCGATGGCGGGATCGAATTGCGGGTCGGAGGGTTCGGGGAGTTTGGTTTCGACGAAGAGCTTGACGGCGGAAGCGTAATCGAAGGGCGAACCCAACTGGAGCGCCGCGGCGTTTTCGCAGCCGTTGCGATGTTTGAAGTGGACGAAGGGGTCGTTCGCGGACGCCCCGCCCGCTGAACCCCCGGAAGTTGCCCCGGAAGTCGCCCCGGAAGTTGCCCCGGAAGCGGGCGGGCCGAGGGGGGCGGGTTGGCCTCGTGTGCTGAGGGTGGCGCTGGTCATGACGATGGAGACGGGTTTGCCCTCGGCGGTGGTTTTGGCGAAGAGGTGTTGACGCAGCAGCGGGCCGACGTCGATGGGCGAACAGCAGAGTTTGACGCGGCGGCGCGCCGGGGGGCCTGATTCATCGAGCCAATACACGGCGTCTTCGATGGCGTGCTCGACCCACTGCTGGACGCCGGTGGCGAACATTTCGGCGCGGCCGAGGTAGCCGTTGAGTTCGTACTGGTCGGCTTCCCATTTCACTTGCGGAATGATGGAACGCAGCGCGACGCCCAGTTGTTTGAGTTGGTCGGACAGATCATTGCGGACGATGTTGGGTTCATGAACGCGACCGTTGGGCCGGCCTCGGTCGTGCTGCCAGCGGGACAGATCATCGAACAGCGCATCGGCGGCCTGTGAGGCGCGTTGCACCTGGTCGATGGCGGCATCGGTGACGGAACGGTCGGCGGCGTCCTTCAATTTCACCGTCGAAAGATAGCCCTTGTGCAGGCGCGCGTTGTGCAGGTTGTGAAGAAAATAGCGGACGGCGGCTTCGCTGATGCCGATGCCGAAGTGTTCGCTGGCGACATCTTCAATGGTGTGCGCTTCGTCGAGAATGACGTGATCGTATTCGGGCAAAAACCCGCCCCCCCCGCCCCCGGAAGTCCCGGAAGTCCCGGAAGTCCCGGCCCCCCCGGAGCGCATCGCCAGGTCGGCGAAGAAGAGCGCGTGGTTGACGATGAGCAGGTCGCCGTTTTCCATCCGGCGGCGTGAGGCCTGGTAGTGGCACTGGTTGTAGGTCGGGCACTTGCGGCCCATGCAGTTACCGGCGTCGGATTGCACGCGGTCCCAGATGCCGGGCCGTTCCAGTTGCGGCAGCGTGCTGAGCGATCCGTCGTCGGTTTGGGCGGCCCAGTCTTCGACGGCGTGGAGGGAGCGCAACTCGGCGTCGTCGCTGAACAGGCCGTCCTGTCGTTCGCCGGCGAGTTTGAGACGGCGAAGGGAGACGTAATTGCCCCGGCCCTTGACCAGGACGGCGCTGAACTCTTCGGGGATGACCGCGTTGAGCAGCGGGATGTCCTTGTCGATGAGTTGCTCTTGCAAGGCGATGGTATGCGTGGCGATGACGACGCGTTGGTCGTGATCGACGATGCGTCGGATGGCGGGCAGGAGGTAGGCGAAGGATTTGCCGACGCCCGTGCCGGCTTCGACGACCAGGGCGGAACCGGCGTCGAACGCGCGATCGACGGCGGAAGCCATTTCAAGTTGTTCGGGACGGACTTCGTAGGTGTCGCCGAGTCGTCTGGCGATGGGGCCGGCGGGTCCGAGGATGTCCTGCACGTCGATGGGCATGGGGGAATTGTATGCGATTTGTGATTTGTGATTTTCGATTTGTGATTGGGAAACACCCGATCCCGGCCAAGCCGAGGACGGCATGGCCGGGCTTGGAAATCACAAATCCAAAATCCAAAATCACAAATCCTCACAGCGGATGCAGCTTCGGTTCGCCGGGGAGACGCGGGTATTTTTTGGGGGTTTGATCGGCTTTGGCGATTTGGATGATGACGGCCTCGTCGTCCAGGCCGGGCATGGCTTCAAAGCATTCAAACTCGCCGCCGCCGAGGAGCATGACGGCATCGGTGGCGTCGGCGAGTTCGGCTTCGGCCTTGACGCCTTTCATGGCCAGGAGTTTGCCGCCGACTTTGACGAAAGGAAGCGTGAGTTCGAGCAGGACGCGGAGCGGGCCGACGGCGCGGGCGACGGCGAAGTCGTATTGCTGGCGGTGGTTTTGGTGCTGGCCCAGCGTTTCGGCGCGTTCGTGGATGACGCGGACGTTGGGCAGTTTCAGATCGTCGATGACGGATTGGAGGAAGCGGGCTTTTTTGCCGGTGGCTTCGAGAAGCGTGAAGTGGATGTTGGGAAGGCAGATGGCCAGGGGGATGCCGGGCAGGCCGCCGCCGGAGCCGACGTCGATGCCCCCGGAAGTTGAAGTCGGGAGGTGGGACAGCAAACTGAGGGAATCGAGGATGTGGCGGAGCCAGGCCTGTTCGGGGTCTTTGATGGCGGTGAGATTGAACTGCTTGTTGGTTTCGAGGAGCAGGTCGAGATAGCGGGCCAGTTGATCGAGTTCGGCGGGGGAAAGGGACAAGCCGAGTGCTTGGCAGGACTGAAGAAATCGCGGCGTGGGCGGTGTTGAAGTCATGGATACAGGATACCGTTTGGCGGGGGAACGGGGTATCATGGCGGCATGATTCGGCTACTGGAACAATATCGCAAACAGATTGAAACATTGTGCGGTCGGTATCGCGTCACCCAATTGATGGTGTTCGGCTCGGCGGCGCGCGGCGACTTTGATCCGCGGCGGAGCGATGTGGATTTGCTGGTCGAGTTTGAGTCGATGGGACCGGACGATTATGCGGAGGCGTACTTCGGTTTGCTTGATGAACTCCAACAGTTGCTCGGTCGGTCGGTGGAACTGGTCACATCACGTTCGATTCGCAATCCGTACTTCCGCGAGGAAGTGGAACAAACCGGGCAGAAACTTTATGCGGCGTGAAACGCGGAAACTGCTTTACGATGTTCTGGATGCGGCCCGTTTCATTCGGGAGCAGACCGACTCGCTGAGCTACGAGCAGTTCCGTGACACCCGGTTGATTCGTGACGCGGTGGAACGCAACTTCATTACCATCGGCGAAGCACTCAACCGCCTCAAACGCACGGCTTCGGATGTCGCGGCTCAGATCGACGAACATCCGCATGTCGTGGCGTTTCGCAACATTGTCGTTCACGGCTATGACACGGTTGACCCGGCGGTGGAATGGAAGATCATCCGCTCACATCTGCCTGCATTGATTGCGAAGGTGGAACGATTGCTGGGGACGTGAACGACGCGCGATCATTCCGATATGACGGTGGACTGGAAGATGAAGAATTTGAGTTTCGTCGGTTCACGCCAGGCGTCGGGGGCGAGACCCATTTTGTGGGCGCAGCACATGGAGAGCGTGGTCTCGACGTCCCAGTTTTGTTCGGGCGCGACTTCGGGGAGGAAACAGCCCGAGACGTGCGAGCCGAATCGTTTGCCGACGATGTGGATGCCGTCGATGCCCAGACGCATCTTCCGGGGGTCGTCGATGGGCTGCATGGGGGTGAGGATGGAGACGTCGATGTGCAGACGGGGCAGTTCGCCGGGCGTGACGGGGGCGTGCGTGAAGCGGGGATCATGGGCGGAGGCGCCGGCCATTTCAATGAGGTGGTCGATCAACGGCGCGGATGCGTCGAAGGTGCCGATGCAGCCGCGCAGGTCGCGGGCTTGCGAATGCAGCGTGACGAAACAACCGCGGGGTTCACGGAGGAAAGCGTCCGTCTCGGTTAATTCGGGGCGAGGGTGTTCATCGCGCAGTGATGCGGCGATGGCACCGCGGACGATGGTGAGAATGCGGCGTCGCTGGTCGGGGGTGTAGGTATCCATTTCCCTGCCGCCAAGAAGAAGAATGAACCGCGAATACGCTGAGAAAACGAAAACAATGGGGCCGTAGCAGCCCATGTGTTGGTGTTCAGTGATTTTATACCATGATTGAAGCCGTTTGAGGAGCATGGGGCGGTTGCCGCCGTTGAAACGCCAGCCCCCCCCTATTCTATATTCGACGAAAATAGAATATTCCCCCGTGTCCTTATCCGGTCTCCTAACTCTGTCCGCGGTGGAATGACGTGGAATGCGAGGGCTTGCTTGCCCTTGCGGGATACTGCGAAACCGCCCCAATGGCCCAGGTGGGACTCGAACCCACACTCCCCTTTCGGAGAAGGGGATTTTAAGTCCCCTGCGTCTGCCGATTCCGCCACTGGGCCGGACCCGTCATTTTATCGTCATTTTCACCCGGCAGGGATCAAGACGGAACCCTCCCAAGTCGCCGCCCGTTTTGGCCGATAGAAACGGAGTGTCGTTGAGGGTTTCCGACCAGGGGCGAACGCTGTGAGCCGAAACGTGTACCTGACGCATGGACCAACTGATCGCATTGTCGATACGCTTCGCATTTCCGAGCGGGAAGCCGCCGCGATTCTTGAAGCGATGAACAGCGCCCAACACGACCTGCCGATGGCGGAACTGCGGGATTCCGATCGTCTGGTTTGCCGGCCGATCAAGGGCGTGGTCGTGCATATTCAGCATCCCGGCGGGTCCGGCGGCATGTTCCTGGTCTGGCCCCGCAATATCAGCCGAACCGGCATGGGCTTTCTCCACGGCAACTTCATCTATCCCAACACCACCGTCGTCATCCACCTGCGCCGGCCCAGCGGCCCCAGCGCCCGCGTCACGGGCAAGATCATGCGATGCCGCCATGTCAGCGGCGTCCTTCACGAAATCGGCGTGCGATTCGACCAGGCGCTGGACATGGCCATGCTCACCGAATACACACGCGGCGATCCGCAACCCATCAGCAACGGCTCTTCATCCAGCCAGACGCCCGTTCGTTTGACCGGACGCGTACTGGTCATCGACCACTGCATCGACGACCGCGACCTGATGAACTTCATCTGCACCAGCACCGGCCTGGAATGCACCGAGGCCTCCATGCTCGAAGAAGCCCAGGGCTTCCTCCAAAACCATATGTACGACCTGGTGCTGACCGACGTGGAACTGGGCGACGGCTCGATGGAGGAAATCATCCGGGGCCTGCGCACGTCGCGCTATCCGGGGCCGGTCATCGGAATCTGGCAACTGGCTAACAATCAGATCGACACGTCATCGCTGGAAAAGGCCGGGTTTTCCGATCTGCTGACCAAACCGCTGGAAACCAGCCGGGTCATCACGGTGCTGGCGAAATACCTCCAACAGGCCGCCGGCGGTCGGCGAAGCAATGAAGCCCTGCTCAGCGAACAATGGTCCAATGAGGCGATGCGCCCGCTGATACTCGCGTTCCTGGGCCGGCTGGAAAACCATCTCACTCGCCTGCAATCGCTGGCCGAACGTGAGCCGGACGCGGATGTCGATTCCTCGCTGTTGAAACTCTGCCTCGATCTTCAAAGCAGCAGCGGCAGCTACGGCTTCCCCACCATCAGCGACGCGGTGATGGACTTGTACCGCCTGGCCGGCGACGCCCAGTCGCAGACCGCCAAACTCAAATCGCAGGTCGATCGCCTGACCGTTCTGATCCGCAGCGCCTGCCTGGTGCGCCAACGCACGCTGGCCCGGTGAAACGCTTCCGGGGGGCGCATGACAACTGGCGCATGACAACCGGCACACCTGCCTGCACGGGAGTCGCCCACCCGACGATTTCACACGAAGGACACGAAGAACGGATCATATTTAACTTAAATATGATCCGTTCAACTTCGTGCTTCTTCATGCCAGTCGTGTTGGAAGTCCCGCGTTTCTTTTCACCCATTGACGACGGCGACCGGGGCGACCGGCTTGGGTGTGAACACACGCACACAGTTGCGCCCCGACGCCTTCGCGGCGTACACGGCCTTGTCCGCCGCCTCGATCAGTTGTTCCGGCCGCTGAAAACCGCACAACCCGTCGAAACTGGCCACCCCCAGCGACAGCGTGGCGCGAAGCACCAGTCCGTCGCCCCCGTCAATCGTCATCGCTTCGATTTTCCGCCGCATTCCCTCCGCCACCCGCGCCGCGGCGCGCCGATCATGTCCCGGCAGCACCACCGCGAATTCCTCGCCTCCGTATCGCGCCACCAGCGATCCCGCCGGTGCGTTGTCCATCAGGCAGCGGGACAGCGCGATCAGCACCCGATCCCCCGCCTGGTGTCCGTAAGTATCGTTCACATTCTTGAAACGATCCGCATCCGCGAAGATCACGCCCAGCGGCTGCGTCTGCCGGGCCGCGAACTGGAACTGCTGCTGAATGAACTCGTTGAACCGGCCCCGGTTGGCCACGCCCGTCAGCGAATCGCGCGTCATCTGCTCCTGCAACTTGCGGTTCTGATGCTCCAGTTGCGTCGCGTTCTGCTGCGTCTGCAATGAAAGCTGGAGCAGCGTTTCATTCGCCTCCGCCAGAATCGACTGCGCATCGCGCGATCCGTCCAGCCGAATATCGAACAGGTCGGCGATCTCTTGCGTTCCCTTGTGAACATTCTCGATCAGCACTTCGCCGGCGGAGCGTTCGATCTCAAAGCAATCCTTCAGCTTCACGAAAAACTGATCCACCAGTTCTGGTTTGTTTCGCAGAAACACATCCGCCGCCAGCCCCCCCACCGCCACGCACTGCACCAGCGGCAACTGATCGAGCGGACACCTGGCCGGCTGCTCGTGGTACTGGATCGGCGAGATCAGCACCGGCGGCAGCTTCCAATGCGCCGCCAGCGCCGCGCCGATTTCCGCATGGGTTCCCCCCAATCGCTCCTGCTCCAACTGGCACAACCGGCGATGATCCTGGCCGACCTCCCGCAGAATCGACTCATATTCATCGCCCAGTGTTTGCACCATCGCCATGATGCCCAGATCCTGGAGCAATCCACCGAGGAACGCCTCTTCCTGCTGAAGCAGACCGGCCTGCTGCGCGATGGTCCGCGCGCCGACCGCCGAGAAAAGCGACCGTCGCCAGACACTGAGCATGTCGAACTCGCCTTCGGTCTGCTTGCGCACCGAGCTGATGAGCGTGAAGCCCAACGCCAAAGTTTTGACGGAGTTCAATCCCAGAATGACCAACGCGTGGCTGATGGTCGAGACCGACTGCGACAGGCCGTAGTAGCTGGAGTTGACCGTGCGAAGAATTTTGCTGGACAGTGCCGGATCGTTGCTGATCGTACTGGCGATGTGCTTGATATTGATGTCGCGTTGCCTGCACAGGTCGATCACTTCCAGCGCGATGGTCGGAAGCGACGGAAGGCGCGGACAGTTGAGCACTTTGTTCAAGAGCTGTTGATTCATCGCTTCGAGACATCCTCCGCCGATGGCGGTCTCAGTTCCTGTTCGCGGGTCGGGCCTTCGCTCGTTGGATGGCTATGACGCACAGGCAAAACAACATTGCCGTGGTGCCGGATACCGACCCCGTTGATATACAATCTATCGTCGGGAAAACAAACAAACTTAATCCCGACCCCGGCGGTTTTCGCAAACAAGGGAAAACACCTAACCCCCTTGAATCACACCGCTTTTGTCGGTTCCTTTCGATAACACCCGCCCCCGACACCAATTTCGAGACGTGCTGGAACGGCTCGACGTCATGTCTGTTGACCTGCATTTTCCGGGTCCAACGCACACCAGGCCGGTCGCCGTTCGATAGCGACCGACCTGGTTGTGGTTGTCACACAGGGTTGTGCGATGGATTTTCCGTGATGCCTTCGGCTGGCGCGAGCACTATCCGTGG